>JASHWA010000349.1 GCA_030044325.1 Bryobacteraceae bacterium | reverse complement strand
CGAGCGAATTCTGGGACGGAAGCTGATGGGTGTTCCCGTCCGCGACGTGCAGGCCGATGAGATTTGGTCTTTCGTCGGCAAGAAAGAAAAACGCCGCGTCGCTGGCGACGATCCCACGCTTGGCGACTGCTACACGTCCCCCGGCCCGGGATTTTGGTGGACAGTGCATTGGGAACATTTCATAGGCAGAATGTTCTCTAAAGGAGAGTGTCCATGTCCATCACCAAGAAACACGATTCCGGGGCGTCCGAAGGAGCCCGTAGGGCGACTGAGGATGCCCCGGAATCGTCCGCCCCAGCCAGCGCCGGCCGGTGGTCGGCCAAACGCAAAGTTTCCGTCGTCCTGGAGCTGCTCCGCGGCGCCGACCTGGAGAGCGCCTCGCGCAAATATCGAGTCACGGCAGCCACGCTCATCGAGTGGCGGGATCGCTTCCTGGCCGGCGGCGAGGACAGCCTGAAAAGCCGCGAATCCGACGTCGAAGACGAAGAGCGGCGGCGCTTGAAATCCGTGGTCGCCAGCGTCAGCGTCGAAAACGAACTGCTGCGCGAAAGGATCGCTCGCCTGGAGAACGGCCGCCCTTTGGCGTGGTGGAAGTCGAAACCATGAGCCGCACCGTTTCGCCTTCCACTCACCAGCCCTACGGTGTGGCGCGCGTCACCGCGGTGTGGCAGCTGGCGCGCTCCAGTTTCTACGCCGCCCGCCACCGCCAGCAGCATCCCCGCGAGCCGCGCAAGCGCGGTCCCCAGGTGCGGTCCGATGAGGAACTGGTGCGGGAGATTCGCGAACTGCTGGCGCAGCCCATTTTCACGGGCGAAGGGTATCGCAAAATCTGGGCGCGGCTGCGTTTCAAAGGCGTGCGCACTTCTAAGGACCGCGTCCTGCGCTTGCTCGGCGAGCACCAGTTGCTGTCCCCTTCCCGGCGGCCGCAACCGGCTCCCGGCCAGGCGCATGAGGGGACCATCGTGACCGCGGCGCCGGACCAGATGTGGGGCACCGATGCCACGGCCACGTTCACCGCGGCGGAGGGGAGCGTCACCGTGTTCGCCGCCATCGATCACTGCACCGCCGAGTGCGTGGGCATCCACGCAGTGAAAAAGGCCAACCGCTTCGAAGCCCTGGAGCCGATCCGCCAAGGCGTGCGGGAACACTTCCAGGGCTTTTCCGCCGGCGCCGCCGCGCGCTTGAAGTTGCGTCACGACCACGGCAGTGTGTATATGAGCGATGACTTCCAGAATGAAATCCAGTTCCTGGGAATCGAGCCATCCCCGGCCTTCGTGCGCCAGCCGGAAGGAAACGGATGCATCGAGCGCTTCTTTCGCACGCTCAAAGAGCAGCTCCTGTGGGTCCGCGGCTTCCACGATCTGGAACAACTGCGGGCCGCCCTGATCGAGTTCCGAGATCGCTACAACAACCACTGGATTGTGGGACGTCTGGGCTATCGGACGCCGGCCCAGGCACGCCGTGATTTCGAGCTTGACCTGGAGGCCGCGGCGTGATTCAATGGCTCCAACTTACACCCTGTGTGCTGTCCAGCCGGTCCGGAGCGGAACAGCGACTGCTACACGTTCATTGCAATGGAAACCCACTCGAAGCTTATTCTCAATGTCGCTATCGGACGACGCGATCAGGGGACCACGAATGTTTTCATCGAAGGCTTGCGCACGGCGACAGCGGGCCGGTTTCAACTGACGACCGATGGTTTTGCACCTTACCGAAGCGCAGTGAGCAATACCCTTGAAGATCGGGTAGATTTCGCGCAGCTCATCAAGGTCTACCGCGCCACACCCGAAGGCGAGCGCCGCTACAGCCCCGCCGAAGTGGTTTCGACCGAGGTTGTCCCATGCGTTGGCAATCCCGATCCTGAACGTATCTGCACCAGCCATATCGAAAGACAAAATTTATCCATACGAATGGGCCTTCGCCGGTTCACCAGACTAACGAATGCGTTCAGCAAATCGTTCACGCACCATTGCGCGGCGCTCATGCTTTGGTTCGCGTTTTACAACCTGTGCCGCGTTCATCGCGCGTTGCGCGTGACGCCTGCGATGGCCGCTGGCGTTAGCGACCACATTTGGAGCGTGCGCGAACTGCTGGAGGCTGCTTGATTTCATGGAATCCGTTTCTCGCACGTCCACCACCACGATCAACCAACTTTTAGCGCACTACCAGAACTTCCGGCCATTACGTGTTTACCCGCGGCATTGCTGGCGCGGCTCGTCACAAGCATCGGCGGCGGTGATGCCGCGGGTGACCTCTTGCTTTCTCACAGGGAGAATGCGCGACCTTACGGCCGCGCCTCATATCGTCCGGAACGAGGCGCGATGGTCAGATCGCGCGTACTGACGATTTCTCAGCGGCGCGCCGCTAGAGTCCCGTCGGAACCGGCGCGACGCCGGTGCGGATCACTTCCACGCGGCGGTTCCGGGCGCGGCCGTCCTCGGTCGCGTTGCTGGCGACCGGGCGCGATTCACCGTAGCCGCGGGCGGTCATCTGCTCGCGATTCACGCCGTGGGCGGCGAGCCAATCCAGCACCGCGTGGGCGCGCTGCTCCGAGAGCCGGTGATTTGCGCGGCTGGATCCCACGTCATCCGTGAAGCCTTCGATGCGAACCCTCCAGGACGGGTTGCTGGTCAGCATCCCGGCGATCTGGTTGAGGGCGGGCTCCGCGTCCGGCGGAACGGCGGATTCACCGGTCGCGAAATGCAGCTGATTTTCGCTCAGCACCACGCGGCCGCCCGGCTGCCGCAGAGCTTCGACCGGCGCGCCGGGCGCACCGGGCGAAATGCGATCGAGCTCGGCCACCAGCGGGCGCGCACCGAGCGGAGCGCCCACGCCGGCTTCAAGAATTTCGCGATTGCTGATGGGGCGGCCGTACAGCCTGCGGTTCTCGCTACGATCGGGACGCAGCGTCGCACCGTTGAGCGAAATGCCGGCGAACAGGCCCCGCGATCGCGACCACGACAGGATTTCGGCGCGCATGGCGACGTCGGTCTGCGCGGTGGTCATGCGTCCCACGGGTCCGGCGGCCGCGGCGGCTTCGCCTCCCAGGGTGAATTTGTCGGTCAAAAGCTGGTTCATGCCGTGGCGATTCATGACGAGCATGATGAGGTCCGTCGCCGAGCCGCCGAGCTGGAATCCGAAGCTTCCGCCCTCGATGCGCACCGCGGCGGGCGAGCTCCAGCCCGCGCCTTGCCGGCACAGCGCGTATCCTCGGCCGTATTGCCCGCCGAACACAAACGCGCCCTTGAGCAGATCGGGCACGATCACGATGCATGGCGCTTTGTCCAGCAGGTCGTGCGGAATTCCGCGGTCCGGGCTGCGCATAATTTCATGCAGGGCGACGTCGGCGTTGTGGAGGCGCGTGTCGGGCATTTCTTCCTGAGCCAGGAGCGCCGTAGCAGCCAGCGCGGCGAGTGTGAATCGTAGCATCATGCCCGTTTCCCGGCACGTCAAGCGCCAAGCGGGATTTGGCCCAAGATTCTTCACCGTAACATTACAGGCCGGGTTTGCCGCCTGGAACATTTTACCCGCGGGTTGTAAATTTTCATGCGGCCGCAGGCCGGGGACGCCAAAAAAAATGCACCGGCTGCGGCCAACGTCCGCGCGCGACGAACCTTGCGGGTGGCGCTATTTCGCCGGCGGCGGATCGGACTCGGCGGAGCTGGCGGGCGGCTTGAGGCCCAGGTCGTTCAGGATTTTCGGATTCTTTTCCTGATTCGCCGGCATGTCATGACAGGTGGAACAATCGTTGGGAATGGTTTTGCCGTCCGCACTGGTGTGATTGCCGTCGTGGCAGCGGAAACAGCCGGGCGAATCCATGTGGCCCAGGTTGCTCGGATAGGTCCCCCAGGTGACTTTCATCTCGGGGAAAACGTTGCGCGCGTAAATCGCCTGCACGGCGGAGATGGCGGCTTCCACCGCTCCCTTGTTGGTCTGGTACACCTGCTGATATTTGTCGCGATAGAAGCCGGTGAGCGCGCCCGCGATGTCCCGCGCGGCCGTATCCCGGTCGGGATATTCGCGCTTGAGCGCCGCCACCGATTCTTTCTTTGCGAACGGCAGGGAGGGGCTGATGTGGCCGTCGGCCATTTCCTGATCCACGGCATGTTCCGGCAACTGGAAAATATGCGTCGGCCGGTTGTGGCAATCCATGCAGTCCATGATGCGATGCTCGGCCGCGTCGAGCTTCGCGGCCGGAACCGGCGCGCTGGTGTCGTTATACACGGTGGTTTTTCCAGCCGGGTCCGTGTAGATCACTTGCGGGATGGTCTGGCGCGTGCTGTCCGTGGTCACATATTCGATTTTGGTGTTGGCATCCAGGTGCGCGCCGTGGATTCCCACGGTGCCTCTCCACGTCTGCCCGCCGATTTTCATCAGCAGGACGGTGGTTGCGGGCGTATTCTGCTCGTCGTCGGCGTATTCGGTGTGCACCACGAATTTATCGCCGCTGAAGCGCTGCGGCCAATGGCAGCGTTCGCAGGTTTCGCGCGCGGGGCGCAGATTTTCGACCGGCGACGGGATCGGCTTGGGATAGGTGTGCGCGATCACGGCGAACAACTGGCCCACGCCGTCGAGCTTGTAGCGCACGAACCATCCGGCGCCCGGCCCGATGTGGCAATCGACACACTGCACGCGCGCGTGCGGCGACTCGAGATACGCGGTGAACTCGGGCGTCATCACGGTGTGGCAGGTTTCGCCGCAGAATTTGTCCGTGTCCATGTAAGTGACGGCGGTGTAGGAAAGCTGGCTGGCGATGAGGATGTTGGCCGCGGTGGCGATGCCCAGAAACATGGCCAGCTTGCGCACGGAGGGATGGCGGAAATCGAACACCATCTGGGGATGCTGCCCGGAGTCGCGCATGCGCTTGCGCTCCGTGTGCACGCCGATGGGAATCAGAACCAGGCCGGTGAGGAAAACCGCCGGCAGGCCGAAAAACAGCACGATCCCGGCGTAGGGGTTCGCCATCGTGCCGCGGATTAACTGGGGAAGCAGCAGAATCCACAAAATGCCGGCCGCGGTGACCGCGAAAATTCCGATGCGGCTGATGAGGTTATTGGAGAAATATGCGAGAGGAACGAGCCATTCGCGTAGCTTGTGCATGGCAACTACAATTATGCACGTAGTTCACCGCCACATCATGTTGACGAATAAGGGTGATCGAAGAGAATTGCGTCATTCCGCTCAGTAATTTCGCGCTGCGTCGCGCATCGTGCTTACGAGGCTGTGTGGAATCCGCGCAACCCGCAGCCTCGCGGCAGGCGGCTCTTCAGAGCACTGGCAGGATGCTGAAAAAGGGGACAGACTACTCTGTCCCCAGACGCAAACTCTTGCAGTCGCGTGGAGCGGTGGGCGTCGACAGAGCTGTCTGTCCCGTTTTTCAGCAACCTTCTAGGAGGTTGCGGAAAAACTCCAGCTACCCCCGCCCTCACGGGCAGGGCTGTTCCTGAAATCGTTGAATCGCCGTGGGCCATACAGCCCTGGCTGTCAGGCCGGGGGTTCGCCGAGGAGTTTTTCAACAACCTCCTAGAGGGCCATTTTGACACCAAATGGACATCCGAGGTTAGGGTGGGAGCATTGTCGGTGTGTGACCTACATGCTAAGATCTAATCCATCTTGGCGCCCTACTGCCCTCAGCACGAGCACCTGCTTGCCGCTTACGAAAGCGCCACGCGCGTGTATCAGGCGGCAGTGATGAAGCTCGAAAATCAGCATGGCGCGGAATTCCGTAAATCGAATGCAGAGATCGAGCACCTTCACGTCGAGGTCGAAAGAGCGCAGGAACGCTTGCAACGCCACACTCGCGAGCACGGGTGCGGCTGGCACGAAAGCATTTCGGCGTAAGATCACCACAACGGCTCGGATCGAATCCGCAATTCCAGAAAAAGGGACAGGCAGCCTTTTTTCGCCGCGACGGCGGACTGAATTCAGGCAGGGACGTCGCGAGCTTTTTCTGTCCAGCGCTAGGAAATCAATCCCAGCTCGGGTTTGGGCGATTCGCACAGGAGCGCGATGAAGGCTTGGGCGACCTGGTGGAAACGTTTTTTCCTGCGATGAATGATTCCCAGCGGCCGGTACAATTCCGGCGCGTCGATGGCGATCGCCACCAACCTTCCCTGCGCCATCTCTTCGAACATGATGCGCGCCGGCATAATGCTGACGCCAGCGCGGTGCGCCACGGCCTCTTTGATCATTTGCAGATTGTCGAAGTGCAGCGTGTGATTGACCTCGATATTGTGGTCTTTCAAGAAACGGTTCACTTCGCGCGCGATGGGCAGCTCTCGGTCGAATCCGATGAACTCGACGCCCTTCAACTCCTCCGGCGCGACCTGGGCGCGCCCCGCGAGCGGATGATAGGGCGACGCGGCCAGCACCATTTCTTCTTTGCGCCAGGGAATGACGGTGATCTCGCGCGACGGCTCGGGATAGCTCACTAACCCGAGATCGGCTTCATCGGCGAGCACCGCGGCATACACTCGTTCCGGGCGCAGATATTCGACTTCGAGGCACGCCGAGGGAACTCGCCGGGCGAACTCCTGCTCGATTTCGACCATCTCGCTCAAACCGACCGAGTAAATCGAAGCCACGCGAACGGTGCCGAGGGAGTGCTGTTTCACCTGTTCGAGCTCGACCAGAAATTCGTCGCGGCGGCGCAGAACGTCGCGGCAGAAATCGGCGTAGAGGCGGCCGGCCGCGGTGACCGTCAGCGGGCGATTGGCGCGGTCGAGCAGTCCAATTCCGAAGGCGCGTTCGAGCTCCTGCACCTGCTGAGTGACGGCGGATTGGCTCACGCCATTCGCGGCGGCGGCCCGGCTGAGGCTGCGCATCTGCGTTACGTCCCTGAAAAGCTTCAGGTTCTCGTAATTCATCAGGTCCATTATAAATTCAGAGTAGCTTATATTGCAAGCGAATAAATTCTATTGACCTGATAATACAAACTACGCTAACGTGAAACATGCGCCCGCAAGGCTTATACGACCCGGGTCACGAGCACGACGCCTGCGGGATGGGTTTCATCGTCGAGCTGAATGCGAAACGAACCCACCAGATCGTGGAAAAGGGTCTCGAAATCCTGAAGAATCTGACGCATCGGGGGGCGTGCGGCTGCGATCCGGAGACCGGCGACGGGGCGGGGATTCTGATCCAGATTCCGCACGAATTTTTCGCCCGCGAGCTTCCCTTCGCCTTGCCTGCGCCGGGGAAATACGGCGTGGGGATGATGTTCCTGCCGGTGGAACCGCACGAACGGCTGCTTGCCGAGGGCGCGGCGGAGCGGATCGCGATCGAGGAGGGTTTGGAAATTCTGGGATGGCGCGACATTCCGGTGAATGTCGATGCGATCGGGCGTCACGCGCGCAACACGCAGCCGTATATCGAGCAGATCTTTCTGGCTCCGGCGCAGGAAATTTCGCAGGACGAGCTGGAACGGCGGTTATACGTCGCGCGGCGGCGGATGGAGAAGCTGTTTTACATTCCATCGATGTCGTCGCGCACGATCGTCTATAAAGGATTGTTGCTGGCGCCGCAGATCGCCGAATTTTACGGGGAGCTGGCGGATCGGGACACGCGCAGCGCGCTCGCGCTGGTGCACCAGCGCTTTTCGACCAACACGTTTCCGAGCTGGCAGCTGGCGCATCCTTATCGGTTTTTGTGCCACAACGGCGAAATCAACACGGTTCGCGGAAACGTGAACTGGATGAATGCGCGCGAGTCGGTGCTCGAATCGGAGCTGCTGGACGTAAAGAAAATCGCGCCGGTGATTGTGCCGGGCGGGAGCGACACGGCTTCGCTCGATAACGCGGTGGAGATGCTGACGCTGGCCGGGCGCAGTCTGCCGCACGTGATCGCGATGCTGATTCCGGAAGCGTGGAACGCGGATTCGGCGATGAGCGAGGAGAAGCGCGCGTTTTACGAATATCACGCGTCGCTCATGGAGCCGTGGGACGGTCCCGCGGCGGTCGCCTTCACTGACGGGAAATGGATCGGCGCGACGCTCGATCGCAACGGGTTGAGACCGGCGCGCTACCTGGTCACCGACGACGATCATCTGATTCTGGCTTCGGAAACCGGCGTATTGGCGGTCGCGCCCGAAAATATTCGCGAAAAGGGAAGGCTTCAGCCGGGGAAAATGCTGCTGGTGAACCTGGAAGAGCGGCGCATGGTTCCGGATGAAGAGATCAAGCATCGGCTCGCGTCGCGCAATCCTTATGGCGAGTGGCTGAGAGAAAACCAGATCACGCTCGATGCGCTGCCGCAGCCGCCGCGGGTTTACGGCTTCGATCCGAAAACCATCGTTTCACGCCAGCGCGCTTTCGGATATACCGAAGAGGATCTGAAAATTCTGCTTGCGCCGATGGCGGTGAGCGGCGAGGAGCCGGTGGGGTCGATGGGCGTGGACACGCCGCTCGCGTGTTTGTCGAACCGGCCGCAGATGCTGTTCCATTACTTCAAACAGCTTTTCGCGCAGGTGACCAATCCGGCGATCGACCCGATTCGCGAGGAGCTGGTGATGTCGCTCACCAGCTACATCGGGACCGAGCGGAACATTCTCGAAGAGACTCCGCGGCACTGCCATACGCTGAAGCTGGAGCATCCGATTGTCACCAATCTCGATTTGGAGAAACTGCGGCGCGTTAAATGGGGCGATTTTCTGGCGAAGACGCTGCCGGCGGTGTTTCGCGCGGCGGGCGGCGAGCAGGAACTGGAGGCGTCCTTAGAGGAATTGTCGCGGCGGGCGTCGCTGGCGATACGCGACGGGTTCCGGCTGCTGATTCTCTCCGATCGCGCCATCGATCAGGAGCATGCGCCGATTCCCAGCCTGCTCGCGTTGACCGCGGTGCACAATCACCTGGTGCGGGAGCGGACGCGCACGCAGGTAGCGCTGATCGTCGAATCGGGCGAGCCGCGCGAGGTGAT
>JASHWA010000348.1 GCA_030044325.1 Bryobacteraceae bacterium | reverse complement strand
AGCCCCTCGACGATCTTCCCCTTCGGATCCTTCAACGGGACTTGCTCGTACAAAACGCCTGGATAATTCGAGTCTTTGGTCAGGTTGTGGTCTTTGAATTCCATAAATCTAGTGCTCCGGGATCAGAATGACGCGGCGCAGGATCTGGTGCGCGCGCAGGTCTTCAAAAGTCTGGTTGATGCACGACATCGGCCGGCGCTCGATGAAGGGCCGCACGGCAACGGCTCCGGAAAGCACCAGGTCGAGGATCGCGGGATAATGTTCCGCGAGGCACCCCCAGTTGCCTTGAATCGTCGCATCCAGGGCCATCACGTTCGAAAGCCGGATCTCGACTTTGCCCGGCGTGAATCCGACGATCGAAAGATGGCCGCCCGGGCCCAGCAGCCCGAACGCCGTCGCCTGGCCCGCGGCCGTTCCCGAGGTTTCAAAGACGCGCTGCCTCCAGGTGGGAATCCCGCGCTCCGCCGCCAGGTTCTGCACCGCGCGCCGCAGCGACTTGAAGTCCAGCTCATCCGCGCGCAGCGCGAGCGACGCGCCGTGGCGCGCCATCCATTCGAGCCGCTCCGGGTTGACATCGACCGCGGCCACGGTCGCGCCCATCGCCGCGGCGATCTGGACGCCGAATCCGCCCACGCCGCCCACACCCACAAACACCGCGAGATCGCCGCGCTCCAGCCCGCTCCTGAGAATGGCCTGATACGGCGTCGAAACCGCGTCGGCGATCACCGAAAGCTCGGCGAGCTCCAGGCCCGCCGGATTCCTGCTCGCGTCGGACAAGTCAGGGACCGGGCACAGCCCGTTCGCCGGGACCCGCAGGTGGCTCGAAAAACCGCCATGCACATCGCATCCCGGAAAAATCTGTTTCGGGCAGATTCGGCCGTTGCCGGACGCGCACGCCGCGCAACCGCCGCACGGAATCACGGCCGGCACGATGACGCTCTTGCCGATCCACTGTTCGGCTCCCGCTCCCGCGTCCACCACCGTCCCGCTCACCTCGTGGCCGAGGGTCAAAGGAAACGCATGGCGCGTCGGGACTCCCTCGTAGTAATATCCCAGGTCGGTGTGGCAGACGCCGCAGCCCGCCACTTTGATCAAGGCTTCGCCGCTTCCGGCGGTCTCATCCCGCTCTTCCAAAACCATCCGCTCACCCGGCTTTGGAACCATCCACGAGACAACCCGCATGACACCTCCGCGGCGTGGCTAATGCACGCGCGAGACCAATGTCAAAGGGCCCGCTGTGGCAGCGCGCCATTCGCGGTTATGGGCGATTAGACTCACTTGGCTGGGCGATAACGCGCTCTTTGGAGCGCTGGATCAGTTGGAAGCAGATTGGGGATTTTCGATCAGCAGCGCGATTCCCTGCCCGCCTCCGATACACGCCGAAGCGATGCCATAGCGGCTCCCGGATTTTTTCAACTCGCGCGCCACGGTGACCGACAGCCGCACGCCGGTCGCGGCCAGCGGATGTCCGATCGCGATGGCGCCGCCGTTCACGTTGACCTTATCCTGCTCCAACCCGAGCTCCCGTACGCAAGCCAGGCACTGCGCTCCGAACGCCTCATTGATTTCGAAGCGATCCACCGCATCGAGGGCGATTCCGGCGAGGTCCACAACCGACCGAATTGCCGGTACCGGGCCGATTCCCATGATCTCCGGCGCCACGCCCACCGTCGCTGCGGCGACAATCCGCCCTAGCGGGGTCTTCCCGTGCGCGCGCACATAAGATCCGCAAGCCACCAGCGCCGCTGCCGCCCCATCCACGATTCCCGAGCTGTTTCCGCCGGTCTGCACCCCTCCAAAAGCCGGTTTCAACTTCGCCAGCGCCTCCAGCGGCGACGGCCGCACGTGCGTGTCGGTCGAGAATTCGCGAACTTCGCGCGCGAGCCGGATGCCGCGGCGCTGATACCCCGGCTGCGGAATCTCGAAATCCTCGCTCACCACCGGCGTGATCTCTCCGGCGAGAAATCCGTTTTGCTGCGCAGCCACTGCGCGCGCGAAACTGCACGCCGCGAACTGGTCCACCTCGGCCCGCGTGATGCTGTAGCGCACGGCAAGGTTCTCCGCCGTGCCGCCCATGGTGCAATCCGCGGCCGTGTCGAGCAGCGACTCCCACAGGAAATCCTTAAACTCGACTTGACCCATGCGGAATCCGTTGCGATGCGTGTACGCAGCCACGGGGTTGCGGCTCATCGACTCCGCGCCCACGCACAGGCCAACATCCGCGCGCCCCTGCGCCACCGCGTCGGAAGCCTGAAGGATCGCCTCGATGCCCGTGCCGCAAACTCGCTGCACCAGTTGCGCGGGAACCTCCACCGGCACGCCCGCGTACAGGCCGACGTGCCGCGGCAGCATGTACGCATCGAAACTGGCCTGCGCCACGTTGCCCGCCACCACCACGCCCACGTCCGCGGGCGGCACGCCGCTGCGCGCGAAAACCGCCCGGGCCGCTTTGATGCCCAGGTCCGTCGGCGAGACCAGCGACAGCACCGTCGCATATTCGGCAAACGCCGTCCGCACGCCGTCCACCAGCCACACGTCATCCCACATCGCTCTCAATCCGGGCATTGCGACCCTCCAGAATCGATCGAAATCACGCGTGGCGAGAGAGGCGACGAGTACAATTCCTCCACCAGCGCCGCGCGATGCTCCAGAACCGCCCGCTGATTGAGCGAGCCTTTGTCGGTGATTTCGTGCGCATCGAGCGACGGCGGATCGGTGAGCAGCAGCGCCCGTCGGACGCGGTGGGAGCTGCCCCCCGCCTGCCGCGCCAGACCCTCCAGCAGGCTGTGAAATTTCGCCCGCACCGGACCCGCCGAAACAACCTCGCCGGCCGGCGCCTCGCCGCTCAGGCCGGGACACAGACTCCGGCACGCCCCCATATCCGGGAAGATCAGCACGGTCACCTCGTCGCGGTCATGCCCCGCGACCACCATGTCTCTCACGTACGGCGCACAGTGCGCGATCAACTCCACGCGCAGCGGCCCCACGCTCACCCAGCTGCCGCTCGACAGCTTGAAATCCTCCGCAATGCGGCCGTCGAAAACGAAACCCTTGCGCGGGTCCTCCGCATCGGCGAACTTGAGCGCATCGCCCAAACGATAGAATCCTTCCTCGTCGAACGCTTCCCGCGTCAGATCGGGCTGGCGCCAATAACCCGGAGTAATAATCGGCCCGCGCAAACGAGCCTCCAGCTTGCCTTCGACCGGCGCCAGTTTCAGCTCGATGCCGGGCACCGGCACGCCCACCATTCCCGCGCGATTGATCTCCTTGCCCCCGAACAACGCGAGCGGAGCCGTCTCGGTGGCGCCCAGCCCGGTCACCATCCGGATTCGTTCCCCGCAACTGCGCAGCGACAACCTTTCGAGGTCGTCCCACACGTTCTGCGACAGGCTGGCCGCGGCGTAGAACATCACTTTCAGCCGGCTGAAAAAACGCTCGCACAGCGCCGCTTCGGCCTCCAGGTAGGGAATCAGCGCCTCGTACCCTTTGGGAACGTTGAAGTAAATCGTCGGAGCGATCTCGCGTAGATTTCGTACCGTTTCCTCGATCGCTCCCGGCATGGGCCTGCCGTCGTCGATGTACATCGACCCGCCGTTGTACAGCACCAGACCGAAATTGTGATTTCCCCCGAAGGTGTGATTCCACGGCAGCCAGTCGACAATGACGGGAGGCTCGTCCTGGACCGTGGCCAGGCAGTGCCGCACCATCTCCTGATTGCTCGACCACATGCGCTGCGTGTTAATCACGCCCTTGGGCATGCCCGTCGAACCGGAGGTCAGCAGAATTTTGACGATCGCATCCGCTCCCACTTTCGCGTGCGCGTAGGCGACTTCTCCGGTGACGCGCGTGGCGGTCAGCCGCGGGAAATCCTCCTGGGTGACCACTTCGACGCCCGCCGGAACCACCGCCGAAATCGCCCGCCGATACTGCGCGCCGTTGGCAAACACGAATCCCGGCGTGAGCAGGTCGAAAATGTAGCGCAGTTTCGAAAAATCCGAAGAAATCAGGGAATACGCGGGCGAGATGGGGACGTACGGGATGCCCGCGTACATCGCGCCGAAGGCGATGAGCGCGTGCTCGATGTCGTTTCCCGAGAGAATCGCCACCGGCCGCTCGGCCGATAACTTCC
>JASHWA010000347.1 GCA_030044325.1 Bryobacteraceae bacterium | reverse complement strand
TGTATTCGAGGGGATCGATATCGGTAATCTCCATCGCGTAGCTGACCAGCGATCCGGTCGCCGACCCGCGCCCCGGACCCACGGGAACCGAATGCTGCCGCGCGAAGCGGATGAAATCCCAGACGATCAGAAAATAACCCGAAAACTTCATCTGCTGGATCATTTTGATCTCGCGATCCAGCCGCTCGCCGTATTCGGCGAGATCGTGCTTCAACCGTCCCTGCGCTCGCAGCGCTTCCAGCCGCGTGCGGCGCTTCTCGAAGCCCATCCGCGCGACGTATTCGAAATACGTATCGATCGAATGGCCTTCGGGAACCGCGAACTTCGGGAACGGCTCCTTCACCGGATCGAGCTTCAACTGGCAGCGCTGCGCAATCTCCCAGGTGCGATCGAGCGCGTGCTCCACCTCGCCGAACAGCGCCATCATCTCGTCACGGGATTTGAGATAGAATGCGGTCTTTTCGAACCTCATCCGGTTCGCGTCCGACATGGTCTTGCCGGTCTGGATGCACAGGAGAATTTCGTGCGCACGCGCGTCGTCCTGCCGCAGATAATGCGAATCGTTGGTCGCCACCAGCGGAATTCCCGTGTCCGCCGCCAGGCGGTGAATCATCGGCAGCACGCGTTCATCGGGTTCAAGGCCGTGGTCCTGCAATTCCAGGAAAAAATTCCCGCGCCCGAACAGATCCGCATATTCATACGCGAGCCGGCGGGCCTCATCGTACCGATCGGCGAGCAGCGTCTCGTTGATATCGCCGCGCAGGCACGCCGAAAGCGCGATCAGCCCCTTCGAATGCCGCGAAAGCAGCTCTTTATCGATGCGCGGCTTGTAATAAAAACCTTCCAGATACCCGGTCGAGACGAGCTGAATGAGATTGCGATAACCCTCCTGGTTTTCGCACAGCAGCACCAGGTGGTTGTAGCGGTTGGAATCGCTCTTATTCGTGTAACCCTGCTGCGCGACGTACACTTCGCAGCCGATCACCGGATGGACCCCTTTTTCTTTCGCCTTGTTGTAGAACTCCACCGCGCCGAACAGGTTGCCGTGATCCGTCATCGCGATCGCGGGCATTTTCTGCTCCACGGCGAGGTCCATGAGTTGCGAAATTTCGCATGCTCCGTCGAGCAGAGAATAATCCGTGTGGCAATGCAGGTGGACAAAAGGCGAAGCCATAGCGCATCCAATCGCCGGGGGAGAATTTCAGTATAGCGAGCGCGTGAGAACCGCGCTGATCACGCGCGGAATGCCGGCGAGGTCGGTTTCGATTTCGACCTCGGCCCATCCGCTCAGGAGCGTCTGGACGGCCTCGGCGGAGCGATAACCGAGTTCCATGATCAGTCTTCCGCCGGGCTGCAACAGTCGCCTGGCTTCCGGAATCAGCCGCCGGTAAACATCGAGTCCGTCCGCGCCGCCGTACAGCGCGACCGCGGGTTCATGCTCGCGAACTTCGCGCGGCAGCGAATCGGTTTCGGGAACGTAGGGAGGGTTCGAAACCACGAGATCGAAGATCGCGTCGTCCAGCGGCGAAGCCAGATCGCACGCGATAAACTCAACCTGCGCGCACAGGCGCCGCGCGTTTTCCGCCGCGATCCGAAGCGCCTTTATCGAAATGTCCGTCGCCCGGACCCGTGCCTTCATTTCGAGCGCGAGCGTCACGGCGATCGCGCCCGACCCCGTGCCGATATCGAGAATCGATTGCGCGGGTCTGCGCAGTGCGATTTCAATCACGTGCTCGGTTTCCGGCCGGGGAATCAAGACGTCGGGCGTCACGCGAAAATCGCGCCCGAAGAACTCCTGGCGATTGACGATGTACTGCGTCGGCGTGCCTTCGATGCGCTGGTGCAGGTAGCGGCCGTAATGAATCCACCACAGCTCGCGCAGTTCCTCGTCGCAATGCGCGAAAAGCCAGGCGCGATCGCGTCCCACCGCGTGTGCCAGCAGAACTTCCGCGGTGAGCCGCGGCGCATCGATCTTCGCGTCTTCAAGAAGTTTTTGCCCCTGGAGCAGTGCGGTGCGCAGGTCCATCGAGGAAGGCGCTCAGGCTGCCTGGCCCTGCTCGCCTTCTTCTTTGAGCTTCTTCATCTGATCATGCGCGATCAGCGCATCCACCAGCGCGTCCAGTTTCCCTTCCATCACCTGGTCGAGCTGGTGCAGGGTCATTCCGATGCGATGATCGGTGACGCGATTCTCCTTGAAGTTGTAGGTGCGGATCTTTTCGCTGCGGTCGCCCGACCCGACCATCGTTCGCCGGTCCGCGCCGATCTTTTCCTGCTGCTTCTCGAGCTCGATTTCATACAGCCGCGAGCGCAGCACGCGTTCAGCCTTGGCGCGATTCTTGATCTGCGATTTCTCGTCCTGGCAGGAAACCACCAGCCCCGTCGGCAGATGCGTGATGCGCACGGCCGAATATGTCGTGTTCACGCTCTGCCCGCCCGGCCCCGACGAACAGAACGTATCGATGCGGATATCCTTCGGATCGATCTTCACTTCCACTTCATCCGCTTCCGGCAGCACGGCAACCGTGATCGCGGAGGTGTGGATGCGGCCCTGCTGCTCGGTCTCCGGAACCCTCTGCACGCGATGCACGCCGCCTTCATATTTGAGCTGGCTGTAGACGCGATTCCCGCTCACCAGCGCGGTGACTTCCTTCAACCCTCCCACGCTCGATTCGCTCGACGAGGTCACTTCCACCTTCCATCCGCGCGATTCGGCGAACCGCCCGTACATCCGAAAAACTTCCGCCGCGAACAGCGTGGCTTCATCGCCGCCGGTTCCGGCGCGAATTTCGAGCACCACGTTCTTTTCGTCGTTGGGATCCTTGGGCAGCAGCAGAATTTTCAACTCTTCTTCAAGCTGCGCCACCTGCGGCTGGAGCTTCAACACTTCATCCTGCGCCATCGCGCGAAGATCGGCATCTGCTTCTGCGAGCATCGCGCGGCTTTCTTCCAGTTGGCGGCTTGCCGTACGCCACTCGCGATACTTCGCCACTGTCTCGCTCAAATCGTTGTGCGCCTTGGCGACTTTGCGATATTGCGCGGGCTCGTTGATGACCGCCGGGTCGGCCATCTGCGCGCTCAAATCGTCAAAGCGCCGCTCGATCTCTTCCAGGCGTTTTTGATATTGCATCGCCTTTACGCGATCACCAGTTCGCCGCCCTGCTTTTCTTCGAGCGCCATGGCGCCCTCGAGCGCGTGAATCGCTACGGCGGCCTGGGTATCGTCCGGCGGCTTGGTGGTGATCCGTTGGAGCCACAACCCCGGCTTGCTCAGCAACCCCATCAGCGTGCCCTGCCGTTTCGCCGCGAAGCGGATAATTTCATAGCTCACTCCCGCGATCAGCGGAAGCAGCGCGACGCGCAGCCCCAGCCGCGCCCAGAATCCCGCGACCGGCAGCAGCGGATAAAGCAGGAAAGCGACGCCCAGAACGACGGCCAGAAAATTGGTCCCGCAGCGCGGATGAAAGGTAACGAACTTCTGCGCGTTCTCCACCGTCACCGGTTTTCCGGATTCGAAATTGAAAACGACCTTATGCTCCGCGCCGTGATACTCGAATACGCGCCGAATATCCTTCAATCGCGAAAGCAGGAACAAAAACGCGAGGAAAATCGCAATCCGCACGCCGCCGTCCACAAAATTCGAAGCCGTGAGCCCGGAAAGCGCGGGAACCGCTTTGCCGATGCGCGTCGCCACCAGGAGCGGAACGAATTTGTACATGAAGAGGAAGAACCCGAGCGTGAGAATCACGTTGGCGGTCATCATCCACGGCGAAATCTCCACCGGTTTTTCTTCTTCGGAAAGCTGCGCGTTGGCCGAAAACCGCAGCGCCTTCCCGCCCAGCGCCATCGCCTGCCCCAGCGTCCCCAACCCCCGCAGAACCGGCAGCTTGAAGATCGGATATTTCTCCGACATCCTCGGGACCGGGCTTTGTTCGGTCACCAGCGTCCCGTCCGCCTTTCGCACCGCCACGCAGTAGCTGTGCGGCGCGCGCATCATCACACCCTCCATTACCGCCTGGCCCCCGATCAGCGTAGTCTCCTCGCCGCTTTCGAGGATCGGAAGCATCTGCAGATGAGCCAAAAAGCGAAACGTTCGTGCGATTACTCTCACGAGTATAATTATAGCCCGTACGAGTATGGAGGTACTCGATGATTTACACAAAACGCAGACTTTTCGTGCTGGCGGCTTTGCTGCCAGGTGCAATTTTGGCCAACATCAACAGCAGCGCGACGCTGAACGCGGGCCAGAACTTCAGCTTCGATAGCGGAACGGTCGTGTCCTCCGGAGGCGACATTCAGTTCACCGCAACCCAGATCAGCTTCGTGGGCAGCGCCAAGGGCGGCAATCTTGGAGCCTTCGGCTTCACTGGCTCGACAACGTTCGGCAGCATTACCCAGGCCGAACTCCAAGCTCTCCAGGCTGAGGCGTCGAACGCGCCGATTGCGACCAGCGCGCTCACCGCGGGTACCTCGAACGGATCGATCATCGCGCTTGGAACCAACGGCGGCAACGTAGCCGCATTTCTGGTCACAGCGCTCAGCTCAAACTCCATCAGCTTTCAATTCGTCACTTTCGAATCCGGCACCGGCGGCCCTCCCGGACCGACCATCACCGGCATTCTGAATGGATCGAGCAAAGTGCCCGCGGGCTTCCCCAATTCCGGCATCTCTCCGAGCACGCTGTTCGCGATTGAAGGCAGCAATATGGCCGATCCC
Organism: Bryobacteraceae bacterium; assembly: GCA_030044325.1. Taxonomy (GTDB): domain Bacteria; phylum Acidobacteriota; class Terriglobia; order Bryobacterales; family Bryobacteraceae; genus Palsa-187. The sequence continues at coordinate 16,115 of JASHWA010000347.1, read as the reverse complement.
AATGCGCCCGTCGTGAATCAGAACTCGGCCAGCGGTCTTCCCACGACGCTGAACGGAGCGACCGTGACCATCGCGATTGGCGGCAAGAACTACACACCCGCTCTCTATCACGCCCTTTCTTATGAGATCGCCGGCGTGGTTCCCGCCGCGACCCCCACCGGCACCGCGACGATCACCGTAAACTACAACGGGCAGAGCGCGTCGGCGCAGGTGCAGATCGTTCCGAGCGCCTATGGAATCGACAACTACGACGGCAACACGGCCGTGGTTACCGACGCTCAGAGCTATCTCCTGATCGCCTATACCACGTCCGGCGGGACCACCCTGGCTTCGGCTACTCCGGGAGAATACCTCACCGTCTGGGGCACCGGCCTGGGTTCCGATCCTCTCGACAGCGACACCACCTCCACCAGCACGCAGCACGCGATTCCCACGCCCGTTCAGGTGTACATCGGCGGTGTGCAGGCGACCAACGTTCTTTATTCCGGAGAAGGGACCTACCCCGGCGTTCACATTGTCATCTTTCAGGTCCCGAAGAACGTGCCAACCGGATGCTTCGTGCCGATCGCCATTTTGACCGGCAGCGGATCGAGCGCCGTCGTAAGCAACACCCCGACCGTCCCCGTCACGTCCAATGGCGGAGTTTGCACGGACGCCTACACCGGGCTGACTGGAACCCAGATTTCGAGTCTCCAGTCGCAAACGACCGTCAGCTCTGGAACCGTGTTTGTCGGCCAATCGACAGCGCCGGCGGCCAACGGCCTTCCCACCACCAACGACGTTGCGTTCGCCGAGTTCGAACAGGTCACCGGAAGTTCGTATAGCGGCGGCGGAACCGTTTCGCTGGGCACGTGCAGTGTCACCGAAGTTGTGACCTCGACCAGCAGCACGACCACCACCACAGGCCTGAACGCGGGCACCATTACCGTGACGCCGCCCGGCGGAAGCGCGGTCACGCTGACGGCCATTCCGCAACTGGCCGGCTATTACGAAGCGCAGCTCTCCTCGGGCGCGATTCCGGCTTCGGGAGGAACATTCGCCTTCACCGGCAGTGGCGCTACCGGAGCGAACTCGGTGGGACCGTTCTCGACCACCGTAAATTTCCCCAACCCGATCCTGACCTGGACGAATCAGAGCGCGTCGGCGACCGTCACGCGAACCTCAGGGCAAACCTACACTTGGAGCGGCGGCGGCGCCGGAACTTTCGTGATCATGAGCGGTTCGGCGTCATCCGCGTCGGCCGGGGTCTCCGGAAGCTACACCTGCATCGCCCCGCAGTCTGCGCTCACGTTTACCGTGCCTTCGTTCGTCCTGCTCGCGCTCCCTGCCGGAACCGGAACGAGCAGCATCGAAAACTCCACCGCGTTCAATACCTTTACGGCAACGGGCCTCAACTACGGGTATGCCCTGGGCTTCGTTTCCTATTCGGTAAACACTACCTGGAATTGAGTGGGTTGGGACGGCGGTTTTCAATCGGCGCCGCTTCAGCGCCGCGCCACGGTCGCCGTCCAACCCTTCAAAACGGCGCACTTCCATCCCCGAACACCTCCGCGAGAAACACCCACACAATCACGCCCAGGGAGGTGGTCGTCAGGATGGCGATCAGCTTAGAGAAGCCCGGGCTCAGGAATTCGAACCGCAACAGCAGAGCGAAGATTAGCCCGATGTACATCAGCACGGGGTTCACCGTCCGGTCCGTCATGTTCGTGAACACCAGCGCAACGAAGTAAAAGAACAGCGGCAGGTTGCTGTCGTAACGCTTGCGCAACAGCATCAGAATGGCCGCCGAGGCGACCGCCACGATCAGGATCGTGGTCATGTTCAGCGGTGTGCCCTGGAAGTCCATACTCAGTTATCGGCAGCGCCGCGCGATTCGTTATCTTCCCTCAGAACTCGTGTAGCTGATGCCTACCATGGGTACGAAATCCATAAGCCATCCGCCCACCTTGGCGCCCGCGTTGGGCGCGATCACCTGCTTGGGAAACGGAGTGGCGAAATCGTGCACTTCCACGCGCAGCTGCACGTGCGAAGCGAGCTGGACCTTCACGCCGCCGCCCGCGCTCACCAGCGGAACCAGATCCTGCGCCTGGCTCAACAGCGCGTACTGATACAACGGCTGAAACGCCTGCTGCGCTCCGGTGCCCTGGTACATCTTGACTCCCGCGCCCACCGCGACGAACGGGCGGATTTTCGATCCGTTCGGCGCGAAATGATACAGCACGTCGTAGTGCAGGCCGAAGGAACGCGCCGCGAACGCCGCCGACTGCCCGTCGCCGTTGAGCGCCAGGTCGCCGAGCTGATAGTCGACGCGCAGCTCGCCGCCCCATTTGATTCCGCTGTTATTCCCGAGCCAGGCGCTGCCCGCGATGTTGGTATCGATCTTGGCCGAGACCGACGAGCTCCCGAGCGAAACGTCCTGGGAGGTGTAAAATCCGCCGCCTGCTCCCCCGCCGACCTCCCATCGCTGGGCGATGGCGCACGGCGCGATCGTCGACAGACACACCACCAGCATCCACGTAATCTTCATATCGATTCCTTTCTAACTCTCGTCGTGGAGCACGCTTCAGCGTGCCGCGCCGGCACTCCTGCCCGCGCTTGGTTTTAGTTGATCACCCTCACGTTCAGCGTCTGCGTTCCCGAGCCCTGCGTGATAGTCAGAGGAACGCTCAATCCCTGCTGCGCACCGCCGGGAACCGAAACGTTGATCTGGCACAATCCCACCTGACCGGGAGTCAGGCCTCCGAAGCTGGTCGGCAGATTCATACCACCGAGCGTCACCGCGGGCGCCGTCACCGCGACCGACAGCGGACTCATCGGCGCAGCCTGACCGTCGGGAACCGCCGGCGCGGTCTGGCCGCAGCCGGTCAGATAAATCGTCAAGCTGTCGCCCGGATGAATCGGATTCGAATCCGTCACCAGTTGACCGTTGTTATCCAGAACGATGGTCGGAATGTTGGTCTCCGGACCGGCCGTTCCCGTCAGGAACACCGCGGGCGAGGTGGGAGGAACCACCAGGTTGAAGCTGTCGCTGGTGCCGCCCGGCGTCAATACCTGAACCGTCACGTCGCCCGAGGCCTGCGACGGCATCTGCGCGTTGATCTGGCTCGTGGAGACGAAAATCAGCGGCATCGGCTGGCCGTTGATGGTCACGCAACTGTCGGCGAGCGCCGTCGGCAGCGGAATTTCGCTGGTGGCGAGACTGGCCGGGCTCATCTGGCTGCCCAGAATTTCGATCAACCCGCCCGGCGCCGGAGCCGAAACGCCGTCGGCCGCGCTCACCACGTTGTTAATCACCGGCAGCGCCACCGACGCCGCATAAGTTGACGGCAGCACCGTGATACCTGAAGTCGTCAGGTTGATGATCGCGCTTTGATCGTTGAGCACCGCCATGGTGCGGCCCAGCCCGGTCGCCGAAGTAACCGCGGGGCCGGTGGTGGTCTGCGTCGTGCACGTCGAGTTTCCGGTCCCGACGCCCGAGCACGTGGTCACCGTCGAGGTCGTAATCCCTCCCACCGTGCTGTCGCAGGTCTGAACACTTTGGCTGCCCGTGGTCACCGTCGAGCACGTCGGAATCGCGTAGTTTCCCAAGCCGGCCGTCACCGCCAGCAGCGGCGATTCGACCATCGGCGTGGGCGAAATCAGCGTGCCGTTACTCACGTTCACCTGAGCGATGGTGCCCGGACTATTCGCGCCCGTTTCAAGCGCCGCCAGCACCGGAGCCGACGTCGTGTAGTACCCCGTTTGGTTCACAAACTCCACGCCCGCCGCGAAACCTCCCGTGGTTGGCAAGTCCGCCTGCGGCGCCCCCGAGGAATCGAGCAGGTGATTCTGCACGATGTACTGTCCATAATTCGAAGCGGCTGCGCTTCCCGACAGGCTCGCATAGTCCCCGCGCGAGGCGACCCACGTCCCCGCCACCGCGCTGTAAATCATCACGCCGCCGTCCTCGCCCGCGTAAACGATATTGGCGCCGTTCGGCGAAGCCGACACCATTCCCTGGCTCGCCAGCGTGCTGTTTTCCCACACCCCTAACTGCGGACGCGAGGTCACCGTTCCGAAGGCCAGGTTGATCAAATCGAGCCCGTACGTCCCGTCGACACCCGATCGCGTGTACGCCCAGATGGCGTTGTTCGATACCGCAATCGATTCCATGTAATCCTCGGGACTCGCCATGTAGCCCACTTCTTGCAGCAGGTTCAGATCGTAGACCGGGATAATGTGCGCGGCATCGCACCCCACCATAAGGTAGTTCGTGTCGATGCTGATCGCGAGCGAAGTCGGTTTGGTGCACGTCCGCAGAGTCGCGGTCTGCGTGTTGTTCTGCGAATTGAATACGTACACCTGGTTCTTGTCCTGACGGAGTACATAGTAGGCCGTTCGCACCGGATCGGCCATGATATCGACCACCGTGCCCGGAATATCGATCGCCGCGCCGCGCTGCACCGGCTGCGGCGAGCTCACCGCCACGCGCATGGTCTGCGGAATGTCGATCACGCTGTTATCCGGCGACGAAATCGTCAGGCTTGTCACTGCCGTTCCCGTCTGTCCGGCGAACGCGGTGGGATCCACGGCCACCGTAACCACCGCCGGCGTGGTTCCGGTCGCGGGCGAAACCAGAACGCCCGCCTGGTTCGGTGTAATCGAAAAGTGCGTCGCGTTGCCGCCCGGATCGGAGATCACGAAGGTCTGCAATTCCTGCCCGCGATTGCAGAAATTCCCGCGGAAGGCGAGATCTTCCACCGAAGTCGCCAGCCGGTGATATTTGTTCAGGCTGCCCACGGGCAACACCGTCACGCCGCTGGTCGAAATCGAGTACATCGTGTTGTGGTCGTTGGTCAGCACGCTCTTGCCCGACAGAATCTCCGGTATCTGGATCTGCTCTTCGGTCTCCAGATTGTCGGAATCCATGATGGCGAGCTCCGGAGTCGAGCTGGTCGTGCTCGATCCGCCGGTGCCTCCGCCCCCCGCGGTCGCCGGCACCTCGGCGTAAACCAGGTTGCGAGAGGAATCGATCACGTGCGTGCCCAGGTTTAAAGCGCCGGAAGGCAGCAGGAATTCGGCGATGTCGTTGAAATTCGAATCCATCTCCCACCACGCGATGGTTTCCAGGCTCCCGTCGTCGGCAAGACTCACCACCCTCGGACCGCCCGCCGGAGAGGACGTGTAATAGGAGCTGCTGATCGTCTCGGTCGCGACAGAATAGCGGAACACCAGGTACGGGCTTCCGCCTCCGAATCCCGCGATGGTCAGCCCGTCCCGCGACGTGGTCATGGTCGCTTCGGTAAATTGGAGCGGGAAAGTGGCCGGCGGCTGCGGGATTGCGTTGGTCGCCACCTGCGCGATGGTCGCCAGCAGTTGGATCTGGCCGCTCGAAGGATTGTACAGCTCGAAATCCGAAGTGGTAACGATCAGCGCATTGCCGTCGAGCCCGAAGGCCACGCCCAGCGGAGGATTGCCGAGCTGGAACGATGTCTGCGCATAATTATTGGTCAAATCGATGAGCGTGATTCCGTTGGTGAGCGAGGCGGGCGCGGTGGTGTTGCCGTAGCGCGCCACGATCAGCCAGTGGTCGTCCGGGGAGACCGAGATGGAGCTCGGATTGTTCAGATTGTTGATCTGCGTCTGAATCCGGCCCGTCGACAGCGAAATCACGTCGATGCAGTTGCTCGTGAAATTGGCCACATACAGCACTCCGCGCGGCTCGTCGAGCGCCAGATCGACGGCCTCGCCGCCGATCGGGATCACCGTCCCGAACGTGCCCGCCAGCGCCGCGCCGGCCAGATACATCGTGATTGCTCCAATCGAAAGCTTACGCAACATACGAAATGCTCCATCCTCCGGCCGGACTATTGGTCCGGCTCTGTCCACAATTTGCTACTCTCCTGCGCACCGCCCCGCGTCTTTTTTGCTCCCGCGCTCGGCGAGTTCGCCGGCGGCGCATCGAGCTCGCCGCCGGCGAACGCCGCCTTACTCAGCGTTCTTCTTACGGCGCAGCACAATGATCCCGAGAAACAGGACCGCCAGCACCCCACAAACGAGTCGAACAGTGGAAGTGTCCATCGTTTTGGTTCTCCTTTCCTGACAAGAATTATTCGGCGTTTCTAGTCCTAACCTTTAGTGGAGTACTAAGAGCCCGCAAAAAATGCCCCTCCACTCAACACAGCCGCACCTAAATGTTGTTCATCATCGGAACCAGCTCACGGACGATCTTCATCACCACCGGCCCCACCGTCACGACGAACAATGACGGCAAAATGCAAAAGAAGATGGGGAAGATCAGCTTGACGCCGAGCTTGGCCGCTTTCTCTTCAGCCACCTGCCGCGCCTGAACCCGCATGAAATCGGCATGCGCGCGCAAGCTCTGCGCCACGCCCGTTCCGAACCGGTCGGCCTGGATCAGCACGGCCACCAGCTTTTTCAGATCATCCACGCCGGTGCGTTCGGCCAGGTTGCGCAGCGCCTCTACGCGCCGCTTTCCGGCTTTCAATTCCAGGTTCACCAGCCCGAACTCCTCGCTGATCTCCGGGTGGGCGTGTTCCAGCTCTTTGGACACCTGCAAAATAGCCTGGTCGAGCCCCAGCCCGCTCTCGACGCAGACCACCAGCAGATCCAGAGCGTTGGGCAATCCGCGCGCGATCTCGTGCTGCCGCTTGTTCGCCATCCGCCGCACGTATTCGTTCGGCCCGAAAAATCCCACCGCGCCCGCCGCCAGAATCGACATCATCTTGTTTCCCGCGTCGGTAAGCGATCCGGTCAGCGCCACGGCTGTGATCAACGGCAGCGCAATACCCAGTGCCACTTTGGCTCCGTACAGAATCTTGAGCGCGCTCTCGTTGCGAATCCCCGCGCGGATCAGCCGCCGCTGCATCACGGTGACATCTTTCGGGGATTGCGGAACGATGTTGCCGAGCCGCTTGATGAGATCGTGGAACACCAGGCTCGGATGCGAGGGCGTCTGCTCGGCGTGCTCCACTCCGCCCACCACGCGCTCCATCGCCTCCTTCGGCCGCACGTACAGCTTCATTCCGGCGAGCCCCACCGCTACAGCCAGCCCGAACAGAATCACCACGGTGAAGATGAACATGGCGCTAGACCTCGATATTCACGATCTTTTTCATAATCAGGTAACCCACAATCTGCAACGCGATGGCGACGCCCATCATCATTTCGCCGGTGTCGTCGGTGAAGAAGAACTTGACGTAGTCCGGGTTGGTGTAAAACATCAGCACCGCGACCGCGATGGGGATACAGCTCAGGGAAGTCGCCGTCATACGCCCGTGCGCGCTTACCGCGCGAATGCGTCCGCGCAGCTTGAAGCGCTCGCGGATCACGTACGCCAGCTTGTCCAGAATTTCCGCCAGGTTTCCGCCCGTCCGCTTCTGCAGCAGAACCGCAGAAACGAAAAAGTGCACGTCGAGCGATGGAACGCGCTTGGCGAGCTTTTGCAGCGCCAGCTCGATCGGCAACCCCAGGTTGTGCTCCTCGAAGGTGCGGCGGAATTCCCCCGCCACCGGCTCCTGGAACTCGCGGTGGATCATTTCGAGCGACACCGAAAAGGCGTGGCCCGCGCGCATCGATCGCGACACGAACTCGAGCGCGTCGGGAAAAATTTCCTCGAAGCGCTTGAGCCGCGCGCGCCGCTTCAGGTATACGTAAACCCCCGGCACCCCGGCCGCCGCCAATCCCGTCAGCAGCGCGAGCGGCTTTCCAATGGGCAGAAGCAGCCATCCCAGCGCAAATCCGGCGATGAAGCACACGAGCGAAGTGTGCACGAAACGCGCCGGCGGCCATTCCAGCCCCGCCTGTTCCAGAAATTCTTGCAGCTTCGGACCGAAGCCCCACTTGTCCACCAGCATCTGCGCGAGCTTGTTCTTTACGATCGCTTCGGCGCGCACCACCGGCGCCGGCCCGCTCTGCTGTTTCGCCTTCTTGGCTTTGGCCTTGGTGGTTCCCGCCAGCCGCGCCTTCACGCGATCCACGTCGGCCGAGCGGAAGTAGCGCGACACCAGGAAAAACGCCGCCATTCCGACGGCCCAGATGACGATCATCAATACGCCGAAGCTCATCGCCTATACCTCCACCACTTCGTCGAACAGGTCGGGCCGCAGGCGAATGCCCGCGCTCAGCAGTTTTTCGTAAAACTTCGGCCGGATGCCCGTCGCCGCGAACCTGCCCACCACTTTGCCGTCCGGGTCGAGCCCGCGCTTCTCGAAAACAAACAGGTCCTGCAGCGTTACAATGTCGCCTTCCATGCCGGTCACCTCCGTCAACGACACCACGCGCCGCGATCCGTCGCTCAATCGCGCGGCCTGCACCAGCAGGTTCACCGCGCTGGCGATCTGCTGCCGGATGGAAACCAGCTGCATGTTCGCGTTGGCCAGCGACACCATCACCTCCAGGCGCGAAACCGCGTCGCGCGGGCTGTTGGCGTGCACCGTCGTGAGCGACCCGTCGTGGCCCGTGTTCATCGCCTGCAGCATGTCCAGCGCTTCCTCGCCGCGGACTTCGCCCACCACGATGCGGTCCGGACGCATACGCAGGCTGTTGATCAACAGCTCGCGCTGACGCACCGCGCCGTGCCCTTCGATATTCGGCGGGCGCGTTTCCAGCCGCGCCACGTGCGGCTGTTTCAACTGCAGCTCGGCCGCGTCTTCGATGGTTACGATGCGTTCTTTCCCGTTGATGAACGCCGAGAGCGCGTTGAGCAGCGTGGTTTTTCCCGCGCCCGTTCCGCCCGCGATGACTACGTTCATCTTGGCCTTCACCGCCGCTTCGAGCAGCTCCATCATTCCCGGCGTCAGCGCCTTGCGCTCCACCAGGTCCGCGGGCATCAGCTTGTCGGTCGAAAAACGGCGGATGGAAAGCAGCGGACCGTCCACCGCGAGCGGCGGAATGATCGCGTTCACGCGCGAGCCGTCGCTCAACCGCGCGTCCACCATGGGCGTCGATTCGTCGATGCGCCGGCCCACCTGGCTTACGATCTTGTCGATGATGCGCAACAGGTGCTGATCGTCGCGAAACGTCACGCTGGTCAGCTCCAGCAATCCGCGCCGCTCGATATACACCTGCTTGTAGGTATTCACCAGAATGTCCGAGATCCCCGGGTCCTGAAGCAGCGGCTCGAGCGGGCCCAGGCCGAATACCTCGTCGAGCACCTCGTCGCTGATCTGCTGCTTTTCAATCGAGCTGAGCAGCGTCGGTTCCGCATCGATCAGCGCGATCACCGCCTGCCGCACTTCCGCGCGCACGCGCTGGTTGTCGATGGTCGCCAGCGCCTCCAGATTGATCTTGTCCACCAGCTTGCGATGCAAGGTGAACTTCAGCTCCTGGTATTCGGGCTTGAGGCTCACTTTCTGCCGCGTGGAATTCTTGAGCAGCCTCTGTTCCCAGGAGACCTGGTGTGTGTTTTTATTTCCGTTATCGAGCGTCGAAAACATAAAAATCCGTCATCTTCACGCCTGCGACAGGGCGGGCCGCATGCCACGCGCCTGTGCGGCCGGCTTCCCGCTGGTCCCGAGCGACCCGCACAACTTCGCCGTCACGTTCTCGATCGATTTGCCCAGATCGCCGTCATTGCCCAGCGGCTGGCCCAGCGTCACCACCCGGTGCAGCGAAAAATAATCGTTCGGCAGACTGGCATGCACCGGACAGTTGAACAGTTTCTCCATGGCGTCGGTGCCAATCTCGTCACGCTTATCGGCGCGATTCACCAGCACGCGGAAGCGGTCGCGAGGGAACCCCAGTTGATCCACCAGGTTTATCGCCTTGCGCGTCAGGTGGAGGCTCGGAAGCTCGGTCGTGGTCACCAGAAACGCCTGCTCGCATTCGGAAACCGCCATCAGGCTGGTGCGGTGAAACACGCTCGGCAGATCGAGGATCACCCAGTCGTACAGCCGCCGCGCGTGATCCACTAAAATGCGCAGACGCGACGAGTCCAGCGCATCCGCGTAGGGCGCGGCCGGCGCCGGTAGAATGTCCACGCCTCCGTAATTCACCGTGAGCGAGTTCCACAGCGCCAGGTCGAGATGCTCGACGTGTTGCAGCGCATCCACCAGCGAATAGTTGTGGCTCAGCTTCAGATAGAATCCGATGGTGCCGCCGGTCAGGTCGAAGTCGGCCAGCAGCACGCGTTTATTGGTCAGCCGCTGGAGCGAGAACGCGCTCTGCGTGGCGATGGTGGAAGCGCCCGAGCCCGGCTTGGAGCTCGCAAACGCGATCACGTGGCCGGTCTCCGGCTCCGGCGGCGCTTCCGTCACGCACAGCCGCCGCAGCCGCGCCACCGCTTCTCTTTGCGTACCGGCGTCGAACGGCGCGTACAGGAATTCGATCGCGCCCGCCCGTAACGATTGCAGAATCGCGTTGGGATCGTTGTGCGTGTGCAGCCCCACCACGTGCACCGGCGGATTGAGCGAGGTAACCGAACGCACCAGCTCCGTCGCCGCGCTCAAGTCCGTGGCGACGTCCAGCAGGATCACCTGCGGCTTGAGCTGCCGCGCCCGAATCTCCAGCGTCTGCTGCGGCGGATAATTCTTCAAATCCGCCAGAATCTGAAACGCGCGCGTCTGCGGCAGAGTATCCAGAAACTTCTGAGCCAGCGCGCGGTCCGGCGCGATCAGCACTGCCGCTATCTCGGCTTCGCTCTGCACGCGTGGACTCATGTTCTGCCGTCGTCTCCCCCTGTTCTCGCAACAGGCTCAGTTCTTCTTCGATTTCCCGTTCTGCTGGAAGTCCTGCGGATTCAGCCGCACCAGGAAATCCTTGGGCATATACAGATTCGGAACCTGGCCCGGATTCAGCGGCTGCGTGATCTCCGGCGTCACTACCAGCAGCAGATCGGTCCGCGACTTGGTTTCCGTTTTGGTCTTGAATAACGCCCCGAAGATCGGCAGACTCGAAAGCACCGGGATCTTGGCGAACTGGTCCTGCTCCTGGTTATCGAGCAGCCCCGCCACTACGAAACTCTGCCCCTCCGCCAACTCCACGTCCGTCTCCGCTTTGCGCGACGCCAGCCCCGGAATCTGGAAGCCGTCGAGCGTCACCGAGTTGGCCGTGTCGATGGTCGAGACTTCCTGGTACAAGTGCATCTTGATCGTCTTGTGATCCGTCACCGTCGGCAGGAATTTGAGGATGATTCCGAATTCCTTGTACTGAACCGTCACCGCACCCGAATTCGCGCCGCCCTGCAGCACCGGAACCGGGAACTGCCCGCCGGACAGGAACGACGCCTCTTTTCCGTTGGTGGTCACCAGGTTCGGCTCCGCCAGGATCTCCAGGATGTTCTCCGATTGCAGCGCCTGAAGGAACGCGCCGATGTTCAGCTTCGGATCGAATCCGAAGATGCTCAGCGCGGAGGGAATCGAAATCGCCGAGGTGCTGGCGTTGGTAACCGTGTTACCGGCTGCCGATAGGGTCGAGTTTCCCGTCGCCCCCAGCGTCCCCGCCGACGTCGCCATCTGCGTCTGCCCCGCCAGGCCCAGCAGGTTCACTCCGAACTGCGTCTCCTTGGTGCGGTCGAGCTCGGCGAAGCGCACCCGCAACAGAACCTGTTTCTCCACCGCCGGCGCTTCCACCTGCAGATTGTTCACCACCGTCTTGGCGTACGTTCCCGCCATCTGCATCGCCTGCTCGCCCACCGCTTTGTTCGACACTCGCCCGTTTAGCGAGATCGTGTCGCGCGAGCTGTGCGGCTCGATGTTTTCCTTGGGGAAGGTGTCTTTGAGCAGATGGCGCAGCGGATCGAGGTTCATTTCCACGTTGACGTTGTAGAAGGTGCGCTGCCCGTCCTTGCTCCATACCACCATCGTCGCGTTGCCCAGACCCTTGCCGCTGAGCACGATTTCGCGCGTGGTGATCGCGCTGTAATCCACCACGCCCGGGTCGCTCGTCAGAATCTGCCGCACGTCGGTCGGGTAGTCGATCACCACCGTCTTACCCACCGTCAGCCGTAAATCTTCCGCGCTCTGCCCGAACGCCATGCCCGCCGCGATCACCGCGCCCGCAGCCAGTGTTCTTAAAGTGGATCGAATCATGATGAAGTCCCTGCCTTTTGTCAGTTCTTCGTGTTATTCGGAATCGTTTCCACGGTCCGCTGCGTTCCGCGGATCATGATGATCTGGTCCGGAGGAGGCGGCGGAGGAGGAGGAGGTGCCGCGGCAACCACCGGCGCCGGAGCCGGCCGCGCTGCCGGTCTCGGACGCGGCGGACGCTTCTCTGCCGCCGTAGCCGGAGCCGGAGCCGGCGGCGGCGCGCGATGCCCGTTGTACAATTCCGCCACCACGCGGCCCGGCGTCTTCTCGATGGTCTGATCGCTCGAATTCCTTAGAATCAGTTGAATCCTGCCGTCGTTTCCGGCGAGCGTCAGCGTCTCGGCCTGGTCCGGAGTTGCCAGCAGCGTCACGGTCGGAGCCGGCATCGCCTGTCCGCGGGTATCCGGCTGCATCGTCTGCCCGGCCGAAAGCACCAGGATGTTTTGCAGCACCGTGGTGGTCATGTCATTGGCGTCGCTCGGCGGATGTCCCGTCACCAGCACATCCACGTGCATTCCCGGGAGAACAAATCCGGCCACGCCCGCGACGTCGTTCACTCGCACCGTCACCGCGCGCATGCCCACCGGAATCGTCGGCGCCAGACCCAGGCCGCTGCCCTTCGCCGCGAGCCGCCCTTCCAGAATCGGCTCGTCGAGCAGGACGTTCGACACCACCGGCCGGTCCAGCACGTCTTCGACCTTGGAGAACGCGCCCTTGGGAAACGCCTCGGCGGCGATCTTAACGATCTTCACGTCCGGCGGCTTCACCATTACGCCCACACCCAGCGGACGCGTGGCGACCACGATGTCGCGCTGATTGGCCGCCTCCTGCTTGGTGCTGCTCGCCGAGCCCCGCATCTGGTAAATCACGGTCGTCGCCACCAGGGCGAATAACATGCTGACGCCCAAAACCGTTAGAAATCTTCGATCCATAGTTGTTCTCCCGTCCTCAACCCTTCGGAAGCAGCGCCGCTAACCAAACTCCCAGCGCGATCGCCGGAGCGTAGGGAATCGATTCGCGCCGCTCCTTCTCTTCCTGCGTCAGCGCCGCTTTCTCCCGTGCTCCCAGCGTGCGCCGCACCGCCTTGTAGGCCACCACGAACGCTGCAAATAACCCGCCCAGCACTCCGGTGAACAGCCCTGCCCACAACACCCCGCTCCATCCGAGCAGCGCGCCGAATCCGGCCATCAGCTTCACGTCTCCGCCGCCCATTCCCCCGCGCAGATAAAAGAACAAAAAAATTGCAAATCCGGCCGCCGCGCCCTCCAGCGCCGCGAGCGACCCCTGGAGGATTCCGAGCTGGCCGGCCTGCCATCCCCAACCCCCGGCGAGCGCGGCTGCCGGTATCCAGTTCGCAATCCTGCGCCGCGCGATGTCATCCGCCATCGCCGCCACTCCCACCAGGATTACGATCCACATCTGCGTGCTCATCTCGTTTCTCGAAACTCCCGTTCCTGAAACTCTCCCTCGCGAAAGCTGCCGGAAATTTCCGGCGCCTCCTCGACCTTCTTCGCCACCGGCTTCATCTTCCGCTTCGGCCGTCCGCTCAACATCAGCAGCGCCAGAAATCCCGCCTGAAGCGCAAATTCCGCCAGAGCCTTCCCCGACGGCAGCCGCCAGCTCATCGGGTCCATCCACTCCATGGGGATCTGTGGAATCCGCATGGATGAATTTCCCCGACGGCCCGCTCCGAACGGACCGGCATTCTGCGACTTCATCGTTTGCTCCAATGTTTATTTCGGCCGCGTCGGGGTTTTTCATTAGGCTGGGCCTGCCTAATCCCTGTGGCTCTTAGAACCTTGGTTACGCCTTCGAATTCCCCGTAGGTGGTACTCAGGTGCCTCAGGGGACTAGAGGCTTCCTCTGTGGCGCACGCACCAGCAGAATCCGTTTTCCGTCATCCTCGACTACGCGCCAATCCGCCCGCATCTTCAGAAGCTGCGAAAGCGAGCTTTCGACCGGCAGCAGCGCCGCGTTGAAGCCGTATTTCTCGAGAATGTTCGCCCAATCCCACTGCCCGTTCATCAGGCGGATATATTCGTTGCCCACCTCGGGGCCGTAAAAATCGCTGCGCCCGTCCACGAAAACCTTTTGCGCCGGATTTGTATAAATCAAAAAGTCCGCCCATTGATCCGTGGTCAGCAGCCGTGAGTTCAGCAGCAAATCCTCGTTCTCGTGGACCATCTTCACCGGGAAAACCTCGGGCGCAAAGTCCGTCGGCCACGGAATCGGACGGCCGATCAGCATCAGCGCCATCACCGCGAGAGCCGGCCACGCGCTGGTCCGCCGGAATTGCCGGATGGAGTCGGCAGCCATCCCGTTGATGATCCCCGCAAGCGACGACTTTTTCGCATTCGCCGTCCACGCTCTCCACCACTCGGAAATTTCCGCCGCCAGAATCGGCGCCGTCACCGTAACGTACACGGGAACATGCCGCACGCTTGAAAGCGACAGGTTCGCAAACACGACGATCCACAGCCCCTCGACCACGCGTCCGCGCCGGAACGAAAGCGCCGCTACCATCAGCCCGAGAAACAGCAGCGCCTCGAACTGCATCATGTTTTCATTGCGGAACGAAGGCGACTGGAATTCCTGAATCACGTTTCGGATCCAATCCGAGCGCAAGTACTCGATCACGTGCTGGTGCAGCCGGTAGCCGTACGGATTGATGAGCGACGCGGCCCCGCACGCCGCCGTCAGCGCCGCATAGCGCATCGCATTCGAGAATTTCCGCTCGATCGCCAGTCCCGCCGTCGCGACGCCCAGCACCACGATCAGCGCCAAAAACCCTCCGTGCAGGTTGGTCCATATCATCGTGATGGGAACCAGCAGCCAGATTCGCCGGGTCGGCCGCGCCCGGTCGGCTTCCACCATCCACACCGAAATCGATAAGAGCAGCAGCGTAAAAATGTGCGGGCGCGCCAGAAAATGGATCGACGCCGATCCCACGCCCATCAGCGCCACGATCATCGCGACAAACAGGTGCGATCCGCGCCACACCATCCTTCTGATCAGCGTGGTCGAAAACAACGCGATCACCACCCCCGCCATCAGCACCACGCCCTTCAACCCCGCCAGGCTGTAAAGCGATGCGTCGATCACGTCGGTGAGCCATTCCCACGCATACCAGGGAGCGCCGGGTTTCGAAAAAGAGTACAGATCCTGATGCGGCACCGCGTGATGCGCGAGAATATACTGCCCGGTCCGGATGTGCCAGCCCACATCGCCGTCTACCAGCAATCCCTGCCATCCCGCCGATCCCGAGCTCATGAACACCCATCCCAGAATCGCGAGAAAGAAAAGGTCGGAAAGCGAAGGAATCGCCAGCCGGGCCCAGCGATTCACGAGCACCGATTCGATACTGCGCGCGGGAACCCGCACGTGGGCAAGCGTCTGCGGCGAAGTCACAACCATTTATTCGCCGCGATCCCGGTCACACTTTAGTGCATGAAAAAAAATCCTGTACCCTCAACCAGATACGCTTCCACGCCAACTCCCGGCTACCTGCCTTCGACTACCCTCGAATCAGAAGGACGGGCGCACCCATCGGCCTCCCGTTCTACCGAGCGGCGTGAGTACTCGAGTCTCCGCGTCGCAACGTCAATCCGACGGATGGGCGAAAATCGGCGCGTTAGGACCGGTCAGCAGTCGCACGTGGATGTGGCGATTCCCTTACCGTTGAGGGACAAAGTCGACGGGGCGGCCGCAAAGAAATGAAAGGAAGTGGGAAGCTCCTCTGACCGGAAGCCTGAGAACCCAACCTCCGGAAGTGTCTCTTCGGAAGCGGGAACCGGGACCCACTTCCTACTTCCTACTACCTTCCTCTACGCCGTCTTCCCTTCCGCCCGAGCCACGTCGTCCGCATGCTCGATCCCCAGCAGACGGCGGCCATGCACCGCCAGCTCGAAGCGGTCCTTCACGCCGGTTTTTTCAAAGATGTGCATCAGGTGAACTTTCACCGTTCCGGGCGTGATCGCCAGCGCCTCGGCAATCTCCTTGTTCTTCAAACCGCCGCAGACGTGATGCACGATTTCCTTTTCCCTAGGCGTCAGCCGCGGTGTCGAGCGCCGGTCCAGGCCTCCCGCGCCT
>JASHWA010000346.1 GCA_030044325.1 Bryobacteraceae bacterium | reverse complement strand
TAGTTGATATACCAGTCGAGATACGGCGAAGTGAATTTATTCTGCGCGAGCCACTCCTGCATCGAAATCCGGTCGAGCGGCGACGGTTTCGCGCCCCGCTCCATGGGAATGGTGAACTCGCCCGAGGCGCGGAATTCGGCCATCAAATCGTGAAAACGCCGGTAATCCTCGCGATCGCGATCGCTCGAGGCGGTCTCCGGCTCGAGGCCCTCCTGCCAGCGGCCGTGCAGAAACAAACGCTCCTGCGGCGAAAAGCACAGGCGCCGTTCGTCCCAAACGCCGTCGCGCAAGACACCCAATTCTTCGAACAGTTCGCGCACCAGCGTCGCGCGCGCGTCGGGAATCGGAACATAATGCGCGGCCCAGGGATAGGCGGTGATCTCGTTTTCCCCCCAGCGCGAGTTGCCGCCGGGCTGCGATTCCATTTCGAGCAAAACGAAATCGCGAAACCCGCGTTTTTCGAGGCGCCAGGCGGCGCTCAATCCGGCCATCCCTCCGCCCACGATCACGATGGGAATTTTTTCCGCGCGCGCAGGCGCGCGAAACCCCGCGTGATCGCGAATGCGATGCCCCAGCGGAAACGCGTCGTAGACGAATTGGCCGGCAATGCGCGGCGCCGCTTTGGCGGTGAGGCCGATCAGCGCGGCCGAAAGAAATTTGCGGCGCGAAAAATTCCGGCCGTCATTTGCGTTCATGCGCGTGGATTCGCGGCCGGCCCTTCATTTCGGCTGGAACGAGAAACTGGAGATGCCGATCTCGTCGCTGCCCTGAATCAGGAATCCGAAGGGGCCCGCGGTGAAATTGCGGCCCGGCTCGGCAAACGAATCGAGCACCACCCACTGGCCCTCTTCGTTCTTGATGCGATGCACGCAATGTTCCGGCGTGATCTCGATCTGAATGGTGAACGCTCTCTGATTCTCCAGGCCGTGCTGCGTTTTGGTGCGTTCCAGCTTCTTGCCGTTCTCCACCACTTCGGCCCAAAAGGTTTTGTGATCGATCTCGTACTCGAGATAATTCTTGGCGTCCTGGTACTGGACGAACCAGCGGATTCTGCCGCCGCGGAAAACGCCGCCGCCGTGCACCAGCTCCACCGTGAAGGTGTACACGCCGCGCGGGCCCAGCTTATAGGGCACGAACCCTCCGCCTTTGTGGGTCCACACGTCGCCTTCTTTTTTCCACGCGTCGGGATCCGCGAAACCGGTGATGTCGCCCGGCTTGACGACGGCGGTCACGGTTTTCGCCAGCGCGATTTGCAGGTTGTGCGTCTCCCCCGCGGCGAGCTGCACCCGCTCCACCCGATCGGCGTAACCCGGCGCTTTCCCGAACACGATGTAGCTGCCCGGCGCGAGATCCACCTGGTCGCCCTTGAGATCGTGCACCTGCGATTCATCCGAGCGCCGGTAGGTGACGGCCACCTCGGCCGGCGTGCGCGTCACGTGGATGGTCCCGTTCGCGGGCGCCGCGCTCGCCAGCACCACATCCGCGCCGGCCAGCGAAACGGTCGATCCGGTCTTGAAAGTTTTCTTGTACGATTTGGCGAGGTACTGATCGCGCCGCAGCTCGATGGTGTGATCGCCGGGCGTAATGGCGGAATAGGAGAAGCTCCCGTCCGCGCCGGTCTTGCCCACCACGGTCTGATCCACCAGCACATCCGCGCCCGGCGTCGCGCCTGGCTGGATTTGCAGCGTGGAAACCTCCGGCAGCGTCTTCATCTTGAATTCGAGCCGAACTTCGGCGCCTTTTTTCACTTCGGCGGTCTGCTCGGGGAGCTGCTCGAATCCGTCTTTGGAGACGCGCACGCTCACGTTGCCGATGGTCTGAATGCGCACCTGGCCGCGCTGCGTGCGCCGGCGCCATTCCTTGTTATTCACGAAAACGTGCACGTCGTCTTCGCCGGTCGAAACGATCAATGTGCCGATATTCAGATCGGATTTGAGAAACGCGGTGAGCATCGGCGCGGGGCCGAAGCTCTCCTTCATGGTTTTCTGATCGTTGCCTTCGCCGACCACGATCTCGTCGACGCCGGCCTGAAAACCCTGAAGATCGACGCCCGCCGGCCCAGCATCGGCCTGCGCCTGTCCGTTCAGGGTCAGCTTCAGCGGACCGTTGTTGGTGACCACGCGCGCATGGCTGCCGAGGCTCGATACCAGCACCGCGGCCAGATTTTTCGCGGTCACCGCGCCGCTGATGGCGGGCGCCTGCGCCTGCGCGATGTCGAAAGAGAACGTGGCTTCGCCGCTTTTCCCGCTCACCTTCACGGTGTGCGAGCCCGGCGCGACGTTGTCGATCACGAACTGGCCTTCCTGCAACTCGGCCGGAGCCTGATCGTCCACCTGGACTGTCCCGGCGTCGAGATCGGTGAGGATGCGCACGCTCTGCGCCTGCGGAGTGAGATCCAGATTCACGTTGCCGGGCTGGCCGGCGGTCACGTTCAGCTCGCTGGTGGCCGGATCGTAGCCGTCGAGAAACGCGGTGAGCTGATAGGACCCCGGCGGGAGCGAAACCTGGCACGGCGAGGTGCATTTCTGTTCGCCGTTGACGCGAACGCTGGCGCTGGCGGGCGTGGTGGTGACGTTCACCAACACATTCGCCGCGGCGAGCTCCTTCTGCTTTTCAAGCGCGTTGTGCTTGCGCGCCGCGTTTACCAGCAGCACGATCAGAATCACGGAAACGATCGCGCCCATGAACGCTCCGAGCAGCAGCGGACGGCGCCAGTTCATGGGCGCACGCGGAGGCTGCGAGGGCGGCTGCGGCGGACCGGAATAGTGCTGCTGCGCGTCCATTGCGGGAGGTCCTGGTGCCGGCGGCCCCGGCGGCGGAGGCGCCAGCGGCGGAGGCGCGCTATAGACCGGCGGCTGCATCGGCGGATGAGGCGGAGGAGCCATCGGCGCAGCGCCCGCGGCCGGAGCGCTCGTGGGTCCCGGCATCGGCGGAACGATCTGCGTGGGCAGCGGCGGCGCGGCTTTGGGATGGGGGATCACCGGCGCGCGCACGGCCGTTGGCGGCGCGGGCGGCGCTGCCGCGGCTTCCTGCGGCGGGACTGGTTTGGGCGCAACCGGAACAGTCGTGGCGGCCTGCGCTCTCAAGCGGGTCCCGCGATTCACCAGGTGCT
>JASHWA010000345.1 GCA_030044325.1 Bryobacteraceae bacterium | reverse complement strand
GTCTTCACGACGCGAAATTCAGTTCAGACGGTTGATAACTACAGCCTCGCGCCGGATGGAACAATGATCGACGTAGTCGAGAGCGCGGGGCATGCACCGCTGATGGTAGTGTTGCATCGCCAGTAGGCGCCCGCATCGCTCAATCATATTAACGGACGAGCGGTTTCGTCGCCCGAAGGCGAAATTCACCGCCATCCCAGCGGCACCGCGGTGTTCATCGCCCGGTGTCCCGTAGAACACCATCATGAAGATCGCCGGATGGAAAACGCGTCGATGTTCCGGCGCTACGACATCCAGGATGGCAAGGACATTCAGCGCACCGGGGAACTGGGGCGCCGCTGTCGCCGTCGGCCGCTGCCGTACCTCAACAACGTCATCGAACAGGACCATCGCTTCATCAAGAAACGAATCGCGTCGAGTCTGGGGTTCCGATCCGTGGAAGGAGCCCTACGGACGATCGACGGGTATGAAGCCATGCATCAAATTCGGAAGGGTCAGATTCGGTGGGTACCGAAGGGCGATGTGGTTGGGCAACGTCAGTTCATTCACGGCCTGTTCGGCACAGCGGCGTAACCTCAAAAAGTGGAACCCCAGGACGGCCAGAGCATGCCCGCACCCTGTTTGCAACACATCCCTTCGGAAGGATAGCATCCGGAACTTGGAAGCAATCGCCGCCGCGTCCATACACGACGACGCAATCGGGTGTCGCGATTACCGCTCGGAATCAGTGCCGCACGGGGTATGATCGAACCTATGTCCATTCCCAACCGCGCCCGGAGCCTTGCGCTGCTGATCGCCGCGCCTGTGCTTGCGCAACCTATGTTTGCCCAAGGCTGGTTCGATGCGCCGCTCGTCAACACACCCCAGGTCCGCGCGGCGTTGCAGTCGGTCGATGAGCGCGCGACGAGCATCGTCGATGAGTGGATCCGGCTGGTCGAGATACCTGCGCCGTCGGGCAAGGAACAGGCGCGCGCCAAATATATCCGCGCCGAGATGGAGAAGCTGGGACTGAGCGAAATCCGGACCGATGACATGTTCAACGTGAGCGGCGTGCGCAAAGGAACGGGCGGGGGTCCCGTGGTGGTGCTCGCCGCGCACATGGATACCGTGTTCCCCGCAGGAACGGATGTCAAAGTCAAGCGCCAGGGCGATCTCCTGCGTGCTCCCGGCATCGGTGACGACACCTCGAACCTGATGGCGGAGCTCGAAATGTTCCGCGCGCTCAACCGCGCCGGCATCCAGACCAAAGGCGATCTTATTTTCCTGGCTTCCGTGCAGGAGGAACTTGGCCTTCTGGGAGCGAAGCACTGGCTTGAATCCAGCGGTTACAAACCCGATATGTTTGTCGCTCTGGACGTATCCTCGCGGGAAGTCTGGTACGGCGCGCTGCGCATCACGCAATTCAAGTTCTTCTACACCTCGCCGGGCGCGCACACCATGGAGAGCCGCGGCGGGCCGAGTCCCGCGAAAGCCGTCGCGAAAGCGATCACTTCCATGTATGAGATCCCTCTGCCTCCCATCGCCACGGGTCTCGACAGCTTCAAGCTGCCGGTGATCAACGTGGGGATGCTCGGCGGCGGAACGGTGGTGAACGCGGTTCCCCGCGAAGCGTGGTTCACCGTGGACCTTCGCTCACTCGACAGTCCCACCCAGGATCGCCTCGAATCGGCGGTCGTCTCCACCGCTCGTCGAATCGCCGAACAGGAAGGCGTCGGCTTTCGCATGGAACGAAAAATGTCCGCCGATTACTCGAAGGCCCGGCCTCAACAGGAACGCTTGAACCATCCGCTGGTCCAGACCGCGCTCGCGGTCAGCAACTACTTTCGAAAGCCCGGAACACCGGCAATCGTCCCGCAGGACGTCGGCTCGACCGACGCCAACAACGCTGTCGCGATGGGTATCCCTGCGGTCGCGATCGGAGCGACCACGGAACGAATGCCGCACCGGCTCGAAGAAGAAGATGACGCGAGCAGCATCGTGCCCGGCATCCAATCCCTGATCGTTCTGGCAGTCGCCCTCACCACGCATTGACGCCTGAGCGCGGGTTACGAGCTCGCCCTCCGGTGAAGCTCCGCGTGCGCGCGGTCGAGAAGCGCGGCCTTCGATTCGATCCACTGCTCCGTCTCGTTCTGTTCCGCCCGCGCCCGCGCCACGGCTTCCGCCGTCCGCTCCGGCGCCGGCCCGCCTTCGATTTTCCGGATGCGAATGAAATTTTCCGGATCGAGCGCGCGCTCGATTTCCGCCCGCGTCAGATGCAATCCGGGTTTGAGCGATAAAAGCGTCGCCGCGATCGAGGCGGGATCATCGTCGCGTCCGCAGCTTTCGACCGTCTGCGCCACCAGGTGATGCGCCTCCCGGAAGCTCAATCCCTCGCGCCGCACCAGAGTGTCGGCCAATTCCGTAACGGTCAAAAAATCCTTCCCCGCCCGCCGCGCCAGCTCCGCGCGATCCACCGTCACCGTCCGCAGCGACCCGGCGAGCAGCTTCAGCGCGCGTCCCGCATCCGTGAACATGGTGAAAATCAGCGGCTGCAGATCGTCTTCGCTGTCGTTGATATCGCCGAACGGCGTGTTGTGCGCGCAGGTCAGCACGGCCTGCGCCTCGCCCAGCGCGCGGCTGGATAAAATGCGCGCGTGCTCGAGCGCCACCGGGTTGCGTTTCTGCGGCATGATGCTCGACGATTGCACGTACGCGTCGGAAAGCCGCAAAAATCCGAACTCGCGCGTGGACCACAGCAGCAGGTCCTGGATCAGTTTTCCGAGATTCACCATGGCGACCGCGATGGTCGTGGCCGATTCGGTCAGATAATCGATGGCCGCGATCGCCGCGTAGGAATTTTCCGCCAGTCCTTCGAACCCCAGAAATTTTTCGGTCAAATGCCGGTCGATCGGAAATCCGGTGGTGGTCAGCGCGGCCGCGCCCAGCGGGCTCAAGTTGACATGCGCGAACGCGCCGCGGATGCGCGCCGCGTCGCGCGCCAGAAATTCCGTCGCGCCCAGCAGGTAATGCGCGAGCGTGGTCGGCTGCGCCGGCTGCGTGTGCGTGTGCGCCGGCATGACGGTTTCCAGGTTCCGCGCGGCCAGATCGATCAGCACCGAGCGCAGCTCGGCGATCGCCGTGGCCAGCTTCAGCAGTTCCCGCCGCGCCGTCATGCGATACAGCGTGATGGCGATATCGTTGCGGCTGCGCGCCGTGTGCATCTTGCCGGCCACTTCGCCCGCCGATTTTTCAAGCATTGCTTCGATGAAGAAAAACAGGTCTTCGTACGATCCGTCGTACACGGCCTTGGCGATCAGGCCGCGATCCAGACCGTCGAGCGCGGCGATCAGTTTGCGCTGTTCCTCGGAAGTAAGAATGCCCTGCGCGGCGAGCATGCGCGTGTGCGCGTAGTGGATCTCGATCAGCGATTCGAGAAAATAACGCTTGGCGTCTTCAAAATTCTGGCTGAGTACGGTCGCCGCATAAACCGGCGCGGGAAACTGCTCGGGAGTCACTTTTTCAGTTTAAAGGACGGCGGCCTTCAGGCCGCGCGCGGCTTCAGCCACGCTGTCCGGCGGCGCTGAAGCGCCGCGCGGATTTAAATCCGCCGTCCACGGCCTTCTTTCAAGCTCGCGATCCTGCGCCACGTTAACTCACGTGAACCAGCCGTTTCCCCGTGTTTGCCCCGCTGAACAACCCGATAAACGCGCTCGGAAGATTCTCGAACCCTTCGACGATATCTTCGCGATATTTGATCTTTCCCGCCCGCACCCATCCGGCGAGCTCCATCAGCGCCGGACCGAACCGCGACGCGTAATCGGACACCAGAAATCCCTGTACCTTCGCCCGCGCGACAATCAGCGCTCCCAAAAGCCGCGGACCCATTTCGAGCCTGGTGTTGTTGTACTGCGATATCTGCCCGCAGATCGAAATCCGCGCGCCCACGTTCAACAATCCGAAAATCGCGTCCGTAATCGGCCCGCCCACGTTGTCGAAATACACGTCGATTCCCTGCGGGCACAATTCTTTTAATCTCCCCGAATAATCGTTGGTGGTCTTATAATTGAACGCCGCGTCGTACCCGCATTCCTCTAAAATCCACGCGACTTTATCATCGCCTCCCGCGATTCCCACCGTGTGGCAGCCTTTGATCTTGGCGATCTGCCCCACCACCGACCCCACCGCGCCCGCCGCTCCCGAAACCACCACGGTCTCGCCCGGCTTGGGATCGCACACATCCAGCAGCCCGAAATACGCGGTCAGCCCGGTCATCCCCAACACGCCTTCCGCGGTCGAAACCGGAATCGACGGGTCCAGCTTGCGAATGTTTTTGCCGTTCGAAATCGAGTATTCCTGCCAGCCCATGTAAATATCCACGAAATCGCCGGGCTTGAAATCGGGATTCTTCGATTCGACCACCTTCGCGACGCCCCCGCCGACCATCACCTGTCCGACCTCCACCGGCGCCGCGTAGCTGCGCATTCCGCTGATGCGCCCGCGCATGTAGGGATCCACCGAAAGATACACCGCGCGTACCAGGACTTCGCCGTCCTTCAGCTCCGGGATGGGCGTTTCGATCAGCTTGAATGTATCCGCGGTGGGCATTCCGTTGGGCCGCGCCGCGAGAACGAACTGGCGATTAGTTTGTGGATGCATGCTCTGTCCCCTTTTTCGGCGCCTTGGCCGACAGCATCAGCTTGATCAGCGCTTCTGTGACGTGCGGCTCCAGGCCCTCCGTGTGGCCTTTCTCCAGACGCACCACGTCGGCCACGACGCGCCCGCCCGCGCAGTGCGGATAATCGAACACCTCCGCGGTTCCGGGACGCGGCAGCGTTCCCCATCCGGGCGACGACGGATTCTGATTGCGCGTGTCGTACACATACCCGGGGATGGTATCGGCGATATCGCCTTTGCGCACCCGCGCCGAGCATCCCAGCTTCTGCGCCCACGCCGATGTCTCCGGCAATCCTTTCGCGTCCATTTCGTTGCGCCCGGTTTCGTAGATGAACGAGAATTCGTTCGAAGGAAGGTTTTGCAGATTGCCGAACGCCGCGAATGGATTCGCCGCCGCGCCGCGCGCTCCCGCTGGCGGCGTTGACGGCGTTGACGCCCGCCCGCGCGCAGCGATATTGCTGAAATCGCCGCGTCCGGGATTTTCTCCCAGCCGGCCGCCCGAAAGACTCAGCCATCCGTCCACGCGTTCCTTGAAGAAATCGCTGCGGATCAGCCGGTTCGACATCAGCCCGCCCTGCGAATGCCCCACCAGCCAGAACGCCTTGATGTTCTCTTTGCCGAGCTGGTCAAACATCATGCTGACGACATTTTGAAGATACTCGTCGTCGGCCGGCGACCAGGATTGCGTCGGCGAATTCGGCGTCGCGATCACCAGCCGGTACTTGTCCTTGAAATCCATCAGCGGAAAATAGTGCCGCTGCCAGTTGCCGTAGGAGCCGAATCCGTGCAGGCTCAAAATAAAGGTGACTTTTTCGCCTTTTTTCAAATTGCAGGGATAGTCGAGAAAGAATTTGCGGTTGGTTTTCGGTTCCACCGCGTTGCCCTGCTCGATCACCAGCGCGGATGGGCAGTTCGCCGCGGGACAGTGCGATGGCGGGGGAGTCTGGCACGCGACTCCGCCGAGTTCGACCGGCGCGCCCTTGCCCCCGAACACAGGAATCGTCAGAACCAGGGCCGAAAACAACATCAGGATTCGTTTCATATCGTCGCCTCTTGTGCCGGACACTGGGACCCTTGTATTATGCACTAAGTCCAACGACAAGGAGATCGGCTCATGGAACGAAAACCCCAGAATCTTCGGAACCACGCCAAGTTCGATCCTGCCTTCCACTTCTTTCTGGCGCCCGTGGCGCTGATCGTTCTGGTCGCCGCCGCAGTCCGCCTGTACCAGAATCCGAGCTGGAACAACGGCATCCTGCTTTTGGCCGCTGTCGGCGCCCTGGTGGCGCTGTTCAAAATACGGCTCTATGCGCTCAAAGTGCAGGATCGCGTGATTCGCCTGGAAGAACGCCTGCGCATGGAAAAACTCCTCCCCGAAGCGCTCCAATCGCGCATTTACGAGCTGACCGAGCAGCAGTTCATCGCCCTGCGCTTCGCCTCCGACGATGAGCTCCCGGCGCTGGTCGAAAAAACGCTCAAGGGAAATCTCGCGCCCAAAGAGATCAAGCAGTCGATTCAGGTGTGGCGTCCGGATTACTGGCGCGTGTGAGGGCGGAACATTCGGCGCTCGCCTTGCGTATGAACCAACGAGGATCGCCATGAAACCAATCTTGCTCGCGGCGGCCGCCGTGCTGCTGGGCGGATGCGAAATCAATCTGGAACGCGGCGGACCGGATGAGCATCAGACCCAATCGGTCGATCTCGACAAGTCCGAAATGGTCCGCGTCGACATCAAGATGGGCGCGGGCGAGCTCCACGTCGACGGCGGATCGCCCAAGCTGATGGACGCCGACTTCACCTACAACATTCCGGCCTGGAAGCCGCAGGTGAGCTACACCTCAAGCGGATTCCGCGGAACGCTGCTCATCGAGCAGCCCGGGCACACCCACGGCGGAACGAACCTGCATTACCGCTGGGATGTGCGCCTCAACGACAAGGTCCCCATGGACGTCGTCACGGATCTGGGCGCCGGCCAGGCTCGCATGGATCTGGGCAGCCTCGATCTGCGCAGCGTTCAGGTTCACATGGGCGTCGGCGAAATGCGCCTCGATCTGCGCGGCACGCCCAAAAGGGATTACAACGTCGAAATCCACGGCGGCGTCGGCCAGGCTACGGTTTATCTGCCGGCGAGCGTCGGCGTCGTCGCCAGCGCCAAGGGCGGGATCGGCAACATTACCGTAAACGGCCTGGAACGGCGCGGAGACGTGTGGATCAATCCCGCGCACGAAAATGCTCCGGTAACGATCCATCTCGACGTCCACGGCGGCGTGGGCGAAATCCGCTTGATCGCTCAATAGCGGGAGAGCCGCCAGCCGAGGCCGCGGGGTTGCAGTGGTTTGGGTTTTCACAACAAACACCCACAGCGCACCAGCGCTCGGATTCGCGCTAATCTGGAGGCAGACACACCGTGAGTACCGCTCCCGCAGAGGTTTTGAGCATCGCTGTTCCCCAGTGCGAGCATGGAATCGGCAAAATTATCCGCGAAGCTTCAAGCGCCGATCTGATCGACGGCGTTCGCCTGCATCGATTCGATATCTGGCCGGATGATCGTGGGTATTTTTTGGAAGTCATCCGGATGAAACAAGGATTGGCCGGGGATTTCCCCGCCGAAACCACGCAGGTCTCCGCCGCGCTCAGCTACCCCGGGACCATCAAAGCCTTCCATTTTCACAGGCATCAGACCGATCTTTGGGCGCCCGCCCTGGGCATGTTTCAAGTCGCGCTGGTCGATCTCCGGCCGGAGTCGCGCACCTTCGGGCTCAAGAATACGATCTACGCGGGCGCGCTGCGGCCGTTTGAGATTCTGATTCCGCCCGGCGTCGGCCATGGCTATAAAGTGATCGGCGAATCCGCGGCGATGCTGGTGTACGTTACCAACCGCCTGTACAATCCGGACGACGAAGGCCGCGTCGCCTACAACCATCGCTCCATTCAGTACGATTGGGAGCTTCAGCACAAATGAAGCTGCTGGTCACCGGCGGCGCGGGATTTATCGGAAGCGCATTCATTCGTCTGTTGCTCCAATCGAAGCCTCCCAAACCGGAAATTCTGAATCTGGACAAGCTCACTTACGCAGGAAACCTGGAAAACCTGGCGGGTGCGTCCGAGGACCCGTGCTATCGCTTCCTCCACGGCGACATCTGCGACGCGCAGTTGGTCAACGATCTGATCGAAGACGGCCGCCCGGACGTGATCGTGAACTTCGCCGCGGAATCGCACGTCGATCGCAGCATTCTTTCGCCGTCTCCGGTGTTTCAAACCAATCTGAGCGGCACCTTCACGCTGCTCGAAGCCGCGCGCACGCATAAGACGCCGCGATTCGTCCATGTTTCGACCGACGAAGTGTACGGCTCGGTGCCGCTGCCCTATGAGGCCAACGAAGATTTCCCGCTGCGTCCCTCGAGCCCGTATTCGGCCTCGAAAGCCGGGTCGGATCTGCTGGTGTTGTCCTACTTCACGACCTATCAAATGCCGGTCATGGTGACCCGCGCGTCGAATAATTACGGCCCGTTCCAGTT
>JASHWA010000344.1 GCA_030044325.1 Bryobacteraceae bacterium | reverse complement strand
AGAATCTGGACTTTGATCGCGCTCGGCAGGGAGGCTTCAAGCGTCGGAAGCAGGCGCTTGACGCGATCCACCACTTCGATGATGTTCGCGCCGGGCTGGCGCTGGATATTCACGATCACCGCGGGCGTCTCATTCATCCACGCCGCCAGCTTGACGTTTTCGGCGTCGTCGACCACGCTCGCGACGTCGGAAAGCGTGACCGGGGCGTTGTTGCGATAGGCGATGATCAGCGGCCTGTAATCCTTCGCGGTCAGGAGCTGATCATTCGCGCCGATGGTGTAGGAATTGCGAAAGCCGTCGAAGTTCCCCTTGGCAAGATTCACGTTCGCCGTCATGATCGCGTTGCGAACGTCCTCGAGATTCAGGTGATACGAGGACAGCGCCATCGGGTTGGCCTGAATCCGCACCGCCGGCTTCTGCCCGCCGCTGATACTTACCAGGCCCACGCCGGGCAATTGCGCAATTTTTTGCTGGAAGCGCGTGTCGGCGTAATCCTCCACCTGGTTGAGCGCCATGGTGTCGGAAGTGAGCGCGAGGGTGATGATGGGCGCGTCGGCCGGATTGGTTTTGCTGTAAATCGGAGGATTGGGAAGGTTGGTTGGAAGAAAGGTTCCCGCCGCGTTGATGGCGGCCTGCACCTGCTGCTCCTCGACGTCGATATTCAGATCGAGCGCGAACTGGAGCGTGATGTTGGACGACCCGTAGGAGCTCGACGAGGTCATCTGGTTGAGCCCGGGCACCTGCCCGAACTGGCGTTCGAGCGGCGCGGTGACCGACGACGCCATCACCTCCGGGCTGGCGCCGGGATAATACGTCACCACCTGGATGGTCGGATAATCCACCTGCGGCAGCGCGGACACGGGAAGCTGCCGGTAGGCGACCGCGCCCACCAGAAGCAGTCCGCCCATCAGCAGCGAAGTCGCAACGGGCCGGAGAATAAAAGGTCGGGACGGACTCATCGGGTGACTGCGTTTAACTCGTCGTCTTCGGTCCCCGCCCGCCTGCCATCCGGACGTTGACCTTGGAGCCCTGCTGCAATTTGTCGATGCCGTCGATCACCACCGTCTCGCCCGGCTCGACTCCGCTCACCACCTGCGCTTCATCGCCTTCGATCGTGCCGGTGACGATATTGCGAACTTCCACCGTGTTGTCCGGCTTCACCACGTACACGAACGTCGATTGCGGGCTGCGCTGCACCGCGGCGGCCGGAACGATGGTCGCGCCGTGCTTGGTTTCGACCAGCAGCCGCGCGTTGACGAACTGATTGGGGAACAGCGCCAGATCCTTGTTCTCGAAAACCGCCTTGAACTTGACCGTCCCCGAGGTCTGATCGATCTGGTTGTCGATGGTCAGCAGGGTTCCGGTCGCGATCTTGACCTTGGAATCGCGATCGTAGGCGTAGACCGTGAGTGTTTCGCCGGAGGACATCTTTTTGGTGACCGTGGGCAGGCTGTCTTCGGGAACGTTGAAGATCACCGCGATCGGCTGCAACTGCGTGATCACCGCGAGGCCGGTCGTATCGGTCGCATGCACGATGTTGCCCTGATCCACCAGGCGCAATCCGATTCGTCCGGTCAATGGCGACGTGATATGGGCGTAAACCAGTTGCAGCCTCGCGTTGTCGATGGCTGCCTGGTCCGTCTTGATGGTCGCGTCGTACTGGCGCACCAGGGCGTCCTGCGTATCGAACTGCTGCTTCGGAATGGCATCCTGCTTGAGCAGGATCTGGTAGCGGTTGTAATCGAGGTGTGCATTGGCGAGCAGCGCCTGGTCGTGTGCAAGCTGCGCTTCGGCCTGCTCGAGCTGCACCTGGAAGGGTCGCGGATCGATTTCGACCAACAGGTCGCCTTGTTTTACGAACTGGCCCTCCTGGTAGGCGACCTTCATCACTTCGCCGTCCACACGCGTCCGCACCGTGACCGTGTTGAAGGCGAGCACCGAGCCCAGCTCGTCGAGAAATACCGGCATATCGCCGCGCCGCGCCTTATCGGCGACCACGGGAACCGGGCGTCCGTCGTTTCCGCCCTTTCCGCCGCCTTTTTGCGCGGCCTGCGCGGGCACCTGCTTGGCCAGCCTGGGGAAGAAATACGCCGCCGCACCAGCCAGAACCAGCAAAATGATCCACGGCCAGACGCTGCGCTTCTTTTTGGGCTGCGGGTGCTGGGGCAGATCCGCTTTCGGCGCGTCCCCGCGCGGCATCTGCGGGGCGTGAATCGGCTCTACGATTTCAGGCGTCATGGGGTGCTTCCGGCTGTCCTCCCGCTATCTAATAAAAAACACCGCGACACCCTGAACGCAGCATGGCCGCTCTCTGAATTGTGCCGCTTTCTTAAATAATGATGGCCCTTTTCAGGGCATTGGGGGAGTGCCGAACGACAGACCGTAACCTATGCCGATCGGCTCATTTCGCCTGGATTTCCGTGGAGCGATGACCAACGCGCTCGGCGGCGTGCCGCGATCGCTCCTTACTTCTGCTCGGCCGGCGTCATCGTCTCGGGACCTTCGCCGACGATTTCGATGACGGCTTCCTCATCCTTGGCGCCATCGTAGTGAATCTGTTTCCCGAAGTGCCGCACGAAGCTGCCGGCGTGCACCGGAACGGTGCTGTCGGGATCGTACTTGGTTCCGGTACCGACCCACCAGGTTCCCGAAATGACGGTGATGTAGCGATCGTTGGGATGGAAGTGCGGATGGCTCATATTATGCGGGTGCCATTTGACGAGTTCCACGTAAAGCCCCGGCTGGCTCGGGTCGCCCGCCAGCACGGCCGTGTCGGCCGCGCGCGATTTCCGCCACTTGATCTGATCGGCCGGAGTGATCAGGGCGATCTTGGGATCGACGTCGGCAGCGCGGACCGCTCCGAACCAGGTGAAAGCAGCAGCCGCAGCAGCCAGATTCAACCATCGAGGCATGTTTCCCTCCCGTATTTCATGCTGCATCATATCAGGCCCGATGCGGGAGGAGGAACCGCGCAGGAAAACCGAGCCGTGGCCCGCGGCATCACTGCCGCGGCTCGCACTACTGAACCGTAATCACCACGCCGGGCTGCGTAGTCTGGCCGTTGTACGTCGCCACCAGCGGAAGATCGCCGCTGGGAGCGTTCGATGGAATGTAGACGTTGAACTGATACTCGCCCACGCCGGCCAGACCCGCATAAATGACCTGGGCGTTGATTCCGCCGATCGTCACTACCGGCAGCG
Organism: Bryobacteraceae bacterium; assembly: GCA_030044325.1. Classification (GTDB taxonomy): domain Bacteria; phylum Acidobacteriota; class Terriglobia; order Bryobacterales; family Bryobacteraceae; genus Palsa-187. The sequence continues at coordinate 7,661 of JASHWA010000344.1, read as the reverse complement.
TGGCGAGCGTACCGCCCTGCGTGGACGCTCCCGTCTGCACCGGTTCCGACGTTTGCCCGAACCCGTTGGCATACAGGACGACCTCTTCACCCGGCGAGGCGGGGGTGGTCAGGCCGGGATAAAGCGTCGTCGGCCCGACGTCACTGTAATTGCTCACGTGCTGCGCCACCACGTGCGTTCCGTCGAACACGAAAAACGACGGCGAAAGCGTCTGCGCGGCCACCGACCCGGGCGAGCTGACATTGCCGTTATTGGTCACCTGCACCTCGACCACTCCGGTGGGAAGATTCGGCGGAGCGAGGACGTTCAACTGCGTCGGGCTGATGTAATAAAGATAGCCCGGCGCCGAATAACCGCTCGCTCCCGTGAAGGTGACACTCACGCCGGAGAGGCTGGTCGGCATCTGCCCATTGACGAAATCCGACCCCTCCCACTCGCGCGTGGTATTCGCCAGATTCGAGCCTTTGAGCGCGATCCAGGTGTTTTCGGCGATGATCGCGACATTGCCGAATGCGTTGGTCACGTGGCCGACGATGGCGGCCGCAGACGGCGTCAATTCGCGGACGGCGTTGTTCAATGAATCGGCGATGTAGATGTCGCCGAAAGTGCCGACGGCCACCTGCCGCAGAGAGTACAGCTCGGCCTTGGTTGCGGGACCGCCGTCGCCGGAATAGCCTGCCACTCCGTTGCCTGCGACAGTGTAAATGTTCCCGTTGGCGAGGATCTCGCGTAGCACGTTGTTTCCGTAATCGGTGACGTACAGGTCGCCCGCCGTGTCCAGGGCGATTCCGGCGGGTCCGCCGAATGTCGCCTTGGTCGCCGGCCCGCCGTCGCCGGTGTAATTGTAATCGTTGAAGATTCCCGCATACGTGCTGATGTTCCCGGTGGCGGCGCTGACGTACCGGATTACGTCGTTGCCCTGGTCGGATATCCAAAGATCGCCGGCGGCATCGAGCGCGACGCTGATGGGCAGGTTCAGTAACGCTTTGGTCGCCGGGCCGCCGTCACCCCCGTAGCAAGGGCCGCAAGGGTTCACGTTGCTGTCGCCCGAGGCCGCGTCAAATCCGGTCCCGGCATACGTCGAGATGATCCCCGAGGCATTCACCTTGCGAATTACGTTATTGCCGCTGTCGGCGATGTACATGTTCCCGAAAGCATCGAGCTCCGCCTGCTCGGGAATGCGGAGCGTCGCGCTGGTGGCCGCTCCGCCGTCGCCGGTATAACCGGGACTGCCGGTGCCGACCACGGTCGTGATGATCCCGCTGGTGTTCAGCTTGCGGATGCGATTGTTCCCCGCGTCTGCGATGTAAAGATTTCCAGCCGGATCCAGGGTCACCCGCCATGGTTCGCTCAACTGCGCCGATGTCCCCGCAATATTGTCGCCATTGTACCCCGCCACGCCCGTGCCGGCGATGGTGGTGATGATGCCGTTCAAGTCGATCTTGCGAACCACGTTATTATCGCGATCGCAAAAATAGACGATGCCGTTGGGGTCCGTTACGATCCCGCGGGGGTCATCCAGTTCGGCGGCGATTGCGGGTCCTCCGTTGCCGGTATAGCCCTCCACCCCCGTACCGGCGATGGTTGAAATGTTGAAACTCGGGGGTTGCGCCCAAACTGCGGAGGCGGCAAGCGTCGCGAAATAAATTGTGATGCGTTTCATGTACCTCTTTGACTTCCTTAGGAGCAGTCTACGCGCGGCGATCGTGCCGCACAAGCTGATACAGGCACCTAACGTTGCAACGTCGCGCGCTCAACGACTTAGAGCCCTGATTGCGGCTCCCAAGGTGCTTTTTCCACGCCGATACGCTGGCCGTTCTAGGACTTAGCTCTCATTTGTCCCCACAAAAGTTCCATTGACAAGATTACCCCGCACCACGCATACTGCCACGTGTCGTGGATTCAATTAAACGGAGGAATTGCAGAATGAGAACGACTGCCCTGAAGATAGCCGGGATTGCGCTCCTGGTGGCCGGCGCCAGCGCAAGCTGTTTTGCCCTAGCCACCCCGGAGATCGATGCGGCAACCGGCGCGAATGCGCTGGCGCTGGTCACGGGCGCGCTGCTGATTATTCGTAGCCGGCGGCGCTAGACCCAAGCCTGTCTTTGCGAGAGAGCCCGGACGCCCCGGTTCGCGGCCGGGCTGTTTCTTCCCTGCTGTGACTCCCTCCAGCTGCTGCACAGTGTTTGTGTGGAGCTATCTATAAACCGCTCCCTACGGTCGCGGCTCGGGGCCGGCGGTCACCAGAATCAGCCCGATGCGAGCCGCGACCAAAGGGAGCGGTTTTTAGAAACAGTGTTTTCACACGGACCCTTACCAGTGCTGTCTGCGCGCGCCGGCCGGCTGGCGCTGCTCGCGGCGATTTTCACGGTCGAACTGCTCGCAATCTCGATCTGGCTCGACAGCGACATGCTGCGCGGCGCGAGCGGTCTCGCCGGCCTGGTGCATGACTGGGGAGCGTTCACGCTGCGCCTGGTGCTCGCTTCGGTGGCGGCATTTCTCGTTCTGGGCGAATCGCAGGTTTCCATTTCCGCGGGCGCCATTTCCCTGAGACGAGGCGAGACCGGTCCGGTGTCGTGGGCTCTTCTCGGGCTGCATGCGGCGGCGATGGCGGCTTTCGCCGGGTTTTCCTCGATCCTGTACGCAAGGCATTCCTCGGCCCTGGCGGCGAACCTGGAAGTGCTCGGCTGGATCGCCGCCGGTTGCGCGGCGATCGTTCTGGCGGCCTGCGCCCTGATTCCGGCCGCGGTGTGGATCGATCGAATGCGCGCGTTCGGCGACGTGCTGGTGTTCGCGCCGGCGGCCGGACTCGGCGCGTGTTTGCTGGGAGGGTGGGCGCGGCAATTGTGGACGCCGCTCACGCACTGGACTTTCGCGGCAGTCAGCCTGCTGCTCCGCCCGTTCCTGCCGCGATTGATGACCGACCCCGCGACAGCCACGATCGGCACGGCGAAATTCAATGTCGAGATCGCGCCGGAATGCTCCGGCTATGAAGGCATGGGGCTGGTTCTGGCGGTCACCTGTGCGTGGCTGTGGTTCCAGCGCCGCAACTGCCGCTTTCCGAACGCGCTGGCGCTGATCCCGGCGGGCGTTGCGCTGATCTGGATGCTGAACGCCGCGCGCATCGCGGCGCTGATCCTGATCGGCAACGCGGGGGCGGAGGGAATCGCGGCGGGCGGATTTCATTCTCAGGGGGGCTGGATCGCGTTCAGCATGGTCGCGGTGGGGATGTGCTCGGCCGCGCGGCGGATCGCATGGTTCACGGCTTCGGGCGCGCAGGCGAGCGTTGCGGAGAACGGCGCGCGTGCCGCTTCCGGCGCGGTGGCGGCGTACCTGGCGCCGTTTCTCGCGATCCTGGCGGCTGCGCTGGTCTCGCGCGCGGTCTCTGCGGATTTCGAATGGCTGTATGGATTGCGCGTCGCCGCCGCGGGCGCGGCGCTGTGGTATTTTCGCGGGGCCTATCGGAATCTGGAGCGCAGGATCAGTCCGGCCGCGCTCGCTGCGGGTGCGGCGGTGTTCGTGCTATGGATCGCGCTGGACAGGATCGGCTCCGCGCCGGCAGCCGCGCCCGCCGCGTTCGAGAACGCGACCCTGGCAGCGCGCTGGGCCTGGATCGCGCTGCGCCTGGCGGGCGCGATCGTCACCGTTCCGATGGCGGAGGAGCTGGCATTTCGCGGATTCCTGCTGCGCCGGCTGGTCTCGTCGGATTTCGAATCCGTCGCATGGCGCGATTTTTCGTGGATTGCGTTGCTGGTTTCTTCTCTGGCTTTCGGACTGATGCACGGCGAACGCTGGATCGCGGGCACCATCGCGGGCATAGTCTATGCTGTGGCCATGCTGCGCCGGGGCCGCATCGCCGATGCGATCGCCGCGCACGCTTTCACCAACGCGCTGCTGGCTGCATGGGTGCTGGTCACGGGAAACTGGGGGCTGTGGTAGACCCCTGGGGAGTGCGGTTACGGCTTGCCCAGCGAACACAAGGGGTCTCCGATCACCACGTTCTGCCAGCTCAGTGCGCGGATCGCCAGGTAATAACTTTCGGCCAGATTGCGGCCGCTGTAATAGGCGGGCAGCAGCAGATCGGGGCGCGGGGTCATGGCCAGATACGGCTCGTCCACGTGACCCGAGGCGCCGGTGACGCCTTCGAGAATGTAATCCGCGGTCATGGTCTGCGGGCTGCCGTCGAACCACAATTGGGGCGAGTTCCAGTCGCTGATCGTCCACTTCTCCGGCGGGCGCGCGAAAGTGCGGGCGTTGGTAGAAACGAATTCGGTCATGATCGCGCCGGGCAGCCAGTGGAAACCGAGGAAGCGGCGATTGCGGTTGGGATCGTTCGAACCCCAGCCGGCGTAGCCGATCACGTCTTTCTCGCCGTACAGAACTTTCGACGACTGGTCCACGATTTCGCGGTCGGCGGGCAGATGAATCGCGGCGTCGCGCAGCCAGTTGTTGCCCTCGGCGTCGTCGGACGATTTTAAATCGATCACGAACTTGCCGCGATTGGCGGCTTCAAGCGCGCGGTCGACCAATCCCTTGACGCCTTCAAAATCGTAGGCGGCCAGGCGAGTCACCAGGTATATGGGGAATTGAGGGTGCGAAAATTTCGCACCGGTTCTTCCGAAAAACGGATTGGGAACCGAGCCCGGAAGCGGGTGCATGCGGCCGCTGTGCATATCGGTGTAGAGCAGGGCGAGCTCGCTATCGACGGCGGCGCCGTCCACGGTCATGTTCGAACCGGAGATGGTTTTGACGCGCAAGGGAACGCCTGCCGTAGTGACGATGTAGAGAATTTTTTCGGTCAAGGAAGCCTTTCGAAGAAAAGCTCCCACGGGCCCGGCGATGTCGCGTTCGTACTCGGCGCGCGTAATGGTTTCCTCAGTGCTCGCGCGGATGCGGCAGACGTGATCGATGGCGATTCCGCGCCGGCGCGCGTAATATTCGCCGGCATGGCGCGACAGCGGCGACTTTTCGTTCACGACGATTAAGACATTTTCGGCGGTTTGTGCGGATACGAGGCCGGCCAGCAGGATCACGAGGGCGGCGCACCGGACGGCGGGCCCGGGTTCCCCCGGGAGCGGCGCTAAAGCGCCGCGCGGATTGAAATCCGCCGTCCCCGCGGGTTGGAGAGCGCGGGTCAATGGCCCATAGTAACAAACACTGCTAAAATGAAGGCTTCCGCTGCGGGCGCGGGCGCACTTCCATGGACCTCGATCAGCTCCATACGTTTCTCGAAATTGTGCGCCTCAAGAGTTTTTCGAAGGCGGCGCAGACGTGTTTCCGGACGCAGCCGGCGGTGAGCGCGCAGGTGCGCCAGCTCGAGCAGGAGCTGAACGCGCCGCTGTTCGACCGGCTGGGAACCAAGATCGCGCTGACTCCGGCGGGCCGGATTCTGGCGGAACACGCCGAGCAGATTCTCGATCTGCGGCGGCGTGCGCAGATCGCCATCAATGAACTGGAGCGCGTGCCGCGCGGGGAGCTGGTGATCGCGGCGAGCGAAGCCAACTGCATCTACGTCCTGCCGCGCGTTTTTTTCGAATACAAGAAGCAGTTTCCCAACGTGCAGGTGCAGGTGGACCGCGCCTACGGACCGCGCGTGGTGGAAGCAGTGCTGAACAACCAGGTGGATTTCGGAATCACGCAGATTCCGGTGAAGGAAAAGCGCGTGCAGGCGGTGCGCATTCATGCCGACGAGGTGAAGGCGGTGGTTCCCGCCGCGCATCCGCTTGCCTTGAAAAGCCGCGTAACGCCGCACGATCTGGTCGGGCATCCGCTGCTGCTGCCCAAGACCGGAACCACGCGGGCGCGGCTGAATGCGTGGCTCGAACCGGTGGAAGACGAGATGGCGATTTCGATGGAGCTCGATTCGACCGAGATGATCAAACGTTTCGTGCTGGCGGGGCTGGGGGTGGGCTTCGTCGCGGGAACGCACTGCCGGGAGGAGATCGCGTCGGCGAAGCTGGCGGGCGTTTCGCTGGGGCCGGATGCCATGGAGCGCCAGATTGGTTTAATCTATAGGAAGGACAAGGCGCTTTCGAAAGCCGCGCTGGGCTTCATCGATGTCACGTTGAGCCATGCGGGCGATCCGGCGCGTGTTCCGGCGAAAGCGGAAGGATTGCCGGTCGAAAAAGCCGGCGGAAAAGCAGGCCGCGCGTGAGCAACCGCGTCACAGTGAAGACTTCGACGATTTTTATCGCCAAAGGCGGGCGCACGCAGGTGTTCCGTTCGGTGAACGATGTTCCTCCGCAACTGCGCAAGGAACTGGAGCAATCGACCAACAGTTTCAATTCCGCGACCATCCTGATCGCCGACCGGCGCGGCCGCGAAGAAATCATGCGCGCGCTGCACGGGATGCCGTCGGGCCTGCGCACGCGCCTGGCGACTTCGCTTGCGCCCAAACCGGCCGCTGAAAGCGAAAGCGGCCCGGAAAAGTCGAAATACGCGTCCCAAGTGGTGATGTTCCTGCGCCGCAACTGGGTGGAGATCCTGTTGCCGGGAGCCGTGGGACTGATTGTCTGGCTGGCGTTCAATCTCCCGCACTAAGGAGAAATCATGCATAAGTATTGTTTCGCGCTCTGCGCCGCGGCTCTGGTTGTGTGCGCGCAGCAGCCCGCCGCTGCTCCGGCAACTCCGCCTGCTCCGGCATTCGAAGTCGCCAGCATCAAGCCGGCGCGCGGGCTTCAGGAACAGGCGCTGTCGGGAAAGATGCACGTCGGAATGAAAGTGGACGGCGCGATGGTGGATATCGGATCGATGTCGATTTCGGACCTGATTCAGACGGCGTACAAGGTGAAGATTTACCAGGTGAGCGGGCCGGACTGGATGAAATCGGAGCGGTTCGATATTCTCGCCAAGCTCCCGGAGGGCGCAAACAAAGACCAGGTTCCCGAGATGCTGCAAACGCTGCTGGCGGACCGCTTCAAGCTGACGTTCCATCGCGACAATAGACAGCAGTCGATCTACGCGCTGGTGGTCGCCAAGGGAGGGCCGAAGATGAAGGAAGCGCCGCCCGATCCGGCGACGCCGCCCGATCAGCCGGCCAAAGAGGACAAGGGCGCGATGGTGGTCGATACGGGGCAAGGCAAGGTCAGCGTGAAGCAGGACGGGCGCGGCGGGGTGTCGGCGAGCGGGCCCAACGGAACGTCGCACATTACCATGGAGAACGGAGCGATCCATATGGAGATGGACAAGGTGAGCATGACGGCGCTGGTGGAGGCGCTGACTCGCTTTGTGGATCGCCCGGTGGTGGACATGACGGAGTTGAAGGGCGAGTATCAGGTTTCGATTGAAATCGGGATGGATGAGATTATGCGCGCGGCGCGATCGGCGGGGGTGAACGTTTCGATGCCTGCGGGCCGCGGGGGCGCAGCGGATTCGGCGGCGCCGGGCGACGCGGCAAGCGACCCGTCGGCGGGTTCGTTGTTTTCCTCACTCGAGCGGATGGGGTTGAAGCTGGAGTCGCGCAAGGCGCCGGCGGAGATCATCGTGGTGGACCACGTGGAGAAGGCGCCGACGGAGAATTAGTCGCTCCTGTCGCGCTTCTGGCCGCGGGTGCGCTCTCGAGAATTGCGGACTGCCCGAGGCAGTGGTTACCATCGCGGGGTCGCTCTGCGTTGGTCTGGTGTTGTGTGTGTCGATCCTCGGTTTTTGCGACGGCTGGCGCG
>JASHWA010000343.1 GCA_030044325.1 Bryobacteraceae bacterium | reverse complement strand
CCGGCAAACAGCAGGTCGCGATTGCGCGGATGTTCGCGAATCACGTGCAGGGTTCCTTCATTCTTCGGAATGCCGTCGGTGATCGATTTCCAGGTCTCGCCATAATCCGTGGTCTTAAATAAGTAAATGTTGTAATCGTCGCCGCGATGACCGTCGAAGGCGGCATACGCCGTTCGCGCATCGAAGGCCGAAGCCAGCACGCGGCTTACATACGTTCCCTTGGGCACGCCGGGAATATTGCCCAACACGTTTTTCCAGGTTTCGCCGTCGCGGCTCACCTGCACGTTGCCATCGTCGGTTCCCGCCCACAGGATCCCGGCGCGCACCGCCGATTCGCTCAGCGTGGTGATCGTGGGCCACGCGCTTACGCCGTCGTTGCGGGACAGCACCGTGCGATCGTTCATTTTTCGGCCCATGATATCGAGCGTCTTGCGATCGACGTTGTTGGTCAGGTCCGGCGAGACGCGCTGCCAGTCATCGCCCTGATTGGTGGACTTGAAAACGAAGTTGCCCCCGTAGTACAGCGTCTTGCGGTCGTGTTTTGACAGCACCAGCGGCGAATTCCACTGGAAGCGATAACGCGCCATCTTGTCGTTGTCCTCGCGCGGACGAATGCTGTGCGCCTCATGCGAGCGCAGATCGCGCCGCACCAGGTTTCCGTCCTGCGATTCCATGTAGGCGATCCACGGCTCGGTCTGATCGATCGCCGTGTAAAACCCGTCCGCGCCCGAATCCGAGAACCAATCCGCGTTGGTGATGCCGCGAACATCCGTAGTCGCGCTCGGGCCGCACCACACGTCGTTATCCTGCAATCCGCCGCACAGATTGTAGGGTTTCGCCATATCGAAGGAAACTTCGTAAAGCTGGCCGATCGCGATCGAATCCCGCCCGTCCCAGCTCCGTCCCGCGTCGCGGCTGAAATGAATGCCTCCGTCGCAGCCGACGATCATGTTGTTGGAATTGGCAGGGTCGATCCAGATGGCGTGAAAATCGACGTGGATTTTGTTGATCCGGTCGCTCACGAACGTCTTGCCGCCGTCCTCTGAATATTCCATGGTCTGCCCGGCGACCCAGATGCGCTGGTCGTTGTTCGGATCGATGCGCACCTGGCTGAAGTAGACCGGCCGCGGATTGGTGCCGCTCATCCGCGTCCAGTGCTCGCCCTTATCGTCGCTTCGATAAATGCCGGAATTTTCGGATTCGACCAGCGCATATACGACGTTTCCGTTCCGGCGATAAACATCCAGCGCAATGCGGCCCAGTTCTCCTTTGGGCAATCCGTTGGTGAGCTTTTTCCAGGTGGCGCCGCCGTCGGTGGTGCGATAGATCGCGCTGCCCGGCCCTCCTCCGTTCATCCCGAACGCGGTGCGGCGCCGCTGATACGCGGCCGCGTAGATCGTGTCCGGGTTCATCGGATCCATGGCGATATCGTTCACGCCGGTATCCGCGTCGATGTAGAGAACCTTGGCCCAGGTCTTGCCCCCATCCGCAGTCTTGAACAGGCCGCGCTCCTCGTTCGGTCCCCACAAATGCCCCTGGGCGGCCACATAAACGATGTTCGCGTTGGACGGATGAATCAGAATACGCGGAATGTGATGCGTGTCCTTCAGCCCCATGTTGGCCCAGGATTTTCCGCCGTCGAGCGATTTATAAACACCGTTGCCCCAGGACGAGCTCTGGCGGTTGTTCCCTTCACCCGTGCCCACCCAGACAATATCCGGCTCCGATTGCGACACGGTGACGTCGCCGATCGAGGAAACGGCCTGCTCGTCGAACACGGGTGTCCAGGAAATCCCGCTGTTGACGCTCTTGAAGACGCCGCCGCCCGCGGTTGCCGCGTAGACGATGTTGGTGTTGCTTTCGACCACGGCAAAATCATCGGTGCGGCCGCCGGGGTTCGCCGGGCCGATCTCACGGAATTTCAGGGCTTGCAAAAGACTGACATCCGGACCGTTTTGCGCGAGCGCGATCGCGCAAGAAAACAGCGCAAGGAACAAGGTGTGTTTCATGTAACTACACAGTGTAGTACGTAAGCTGGGGCACAATATGCCGCGGCCGCGCTCACCGTCTGCGTCGCTGCGCACTCGCTGAACGGACGAAAAGCACAGCGGCGGTATATACTGAACCGTGCTGAGAATCTGGGAATCCCGGCTTACTGTACAGGATTTGGAGGAAGCTGAATGACCGAGACCAGGCTCCATCAACGTTGGATCGCCGCGTTGGTTCTCGCCGGCGGCGTTTTGTTGGGCGCCGCGATTGCGGCCTTCGCCTCGCCAGTAACATGGGCCCGATGGTCGGCCGGATTTCAGGTACGCGAATATCTGAACACCCATCAGGTTCGCAAGCTGCAAATTGGCGCTGGTGGTCAGGACCTCCCCGGCTGGCTCAACACGGATATCGCTCCGAGGTCCGGGGAAGCCTATCTCGATGCTACCAAGCGATTCCCTTTCCCTGACCAGTCGGTAAACTACATTTTTGCCGAACAGGTAATTGAGCACCTCGATTACTCCGATGGCTTGAAGATGTTCGAGGAATGCCATCGCGTCCTGGTGCCCGGCGGTAAAGTCAGGATCGCGACGCCAAACCTGTTGAAGCTGGTGAGCCTGTTTCAAGACAGCAAGACGGAGGAGCAGAAGAATTATCTGAAGACCAAGCCCATCTGGCATGGCTGGCCCGAGGGCAGCTCACCGGCTTGCATCATTTTGAACATGGAACTTCATGAATTTGGCCACCAGTTCGTTTACGATCCCGACACGCTTCGGGCACGAATGATGGAGGCAGGATTCAGAATCGTGAATACGTTCGCGTCCGGGCAGAGCGACGATCCCGCGCTGACCGGGGTTGAGAACCGGCAAAAATGGGCGGACCTGGCGCGGACCGCCGACGCATACGAAACGATGGTTCTACAGGCAACCAAATAGCTCAGGGCATCAGCGAGCTTGAGAACCGCCCGCGCCCACGCGCGTGAAGCGCAATTCCCACGCGCGGTCGTCGCCGGCGCTCAGGCCCGTCACCGCGCCCGAGGCGTCGCGATGGAACACGATCGACGCCGCGCCGCCCGCACTCTGCATCATGAACGCATCGCGGAACGTCGGTCGCAAACGGACCGCGTTGTTCGTCCCGATCGCGAGCGTCAATTCTGAGCCTTTCGCCGCTACCGTCAGCGTGCTGACGGTTTCGCGGCTCTCATATTGCCCGGCGAGCGATCGAAGATCGGAATCGGAAGGATGCGCCGGCTCGACGCGTTCGTAGGCGATGTCGCCATCCGGCGTCTCTTGCTTGAATCCGCCGCCCTCGAAAACGATCTTATTTTCGCCGATGGAGAACTCGGATGCGCCGACGGGAACCAACGCCGCGCGGCCGAACATCAGTTTGCCGTCCGTCACGCGAACCTCGGTCACCGTGTTGTCGTGCACCTTGCGATACATGCCCGTCAGTTTTTCAAGCGTCGACGTATCCACCGCGAACGGCGCCGCCTTCGGCGCCGGGACAGCGCCGGTCCACAGGCGCGCGGTCTCGCGTCCGAGCTGAGTCGGATTCGCCTGCGCGTCATTGCACATCACCGCGATGGACACGCTCTTTTCCGGATACCGCGCGATCCACGTCCGGTAGCCGCCGGTCGAGCCTCCATGCGACACCTCGCGCAAACCGTCCACGGTCCCGATCGTGAGCCCCTTGGCATAGGCGATGGTCTTGCCGCTCGTCAGAGTCGCCGGGGTCTGCTGCATCTTCACGATCTCGGGCCCGCCAACTTTTGCGGTGGTGAAATTTTCATTCCACAGCAGCCAGTCGCCCACCGTGCTCAACAATCCGCCCGCGCCGATGATGTTTTCAACGGGCGTGTCCTGAATCCACCCGCCGTCCCTGGGCGCGTAGGCCAAGGCCCGATTCGGCACCACCGCGCGAAAATCGTCGCGCCACCGCGTGTGCGTCATGTGCAGGGGCTCGAAAATCGCCTCGCGCGTGAGCTCCTCAAATGTCTTTCCATTGCCCAGCGCCCGTTCAATCAGAATCGTCATGATGTTGAAGCCCGTGTTGGTGTAGCTGTACGTCGAGCCCGGATCGAAGTTGAGCGCGCGCTGCCGGGACGCAAAGCGCAGCAGGTCGTGATTGTCCAGAACATACACCCCCTCGGGCGTTCCCGAAAAGGTTGCGACCAGGCGCCACTCGCGCAGCCCGCTCACGTGCGAGAGCACCTGGCGAATCGTCAGCGGGGCGCCGTAGTCGGGGAGTTCCGGCAGATACTTGCGCATCGGATCGTCAAGCGAAAGCTTGCCTTGCTGCGCGAGCAGCAGAACCGCCATTGCAGTGAACTGCTTGGCCACCGATCCGCTCTCAAACACCGTATCCGCGGTAACCGGAACGCCGCGCTCCAGATCCGCCATCCCGTATCCGGCCGTAAGCGCGACGTTGCCATGTTCGGCGACGCCCACCGCGCAGCCCGGAGTATGGTTGTTGAAGCCCGAAAAAATGCGATCGACGTCCGCCTGCCTGGACTTCGCAGGCTGGGCTTGAAGGGCGATGGTAACGGCCAACGCAAAAACGATGGTTCGCATGGGGTTCGTGGTCTCCTGTCAGAACCAGAATCGTGTCTCTGGGCATTTTAGTACAGGCATCAGCCGCCCATGATGAACTTCCGCCTCAACCTTCGAGTGGACCGGTTTCAACCGCGCCGTGGTTTTCGAGCGCATAGAAGGATTTGAAAAGCCGCCCGCAATTTGCTGCCGGCGTGCGCCGATGGAAATCGGCGGCAGGTCGAACCTGCCCCACGACGCTTAAGAAAAGGCCGGGACGGTCCACGAGTCCGGGGAAATACCGGCATCGATAGGGTCGATGTACTTGGCGCAACCGTTGGCCGAGAGCGGCGACCCCTTCGAATTCCCCAAAAAACGCGCGAGCGCAGCGCCCGCTCGACGAGACCTGCCCGACGGTTGCGTCAACGTTATTGACGCCGGTCGTCCCCACTCACGATCCAACCCGCACTCTGGACGAAATTGATAATATCTCATGGCAGCGACAACATCCGCCCGTTTTGAAAGCAGGACACAACATGACGAAAACTGCATTTCTGCTCGCCGGCGCGCTTACGGTTTCAGCTCAAAATGCGCCAAGCGCGGCCGCGATCACGAGCAAGCTCGACACGCCGCAAGTCCGCGTCTACGTAGCCATGCTCCAGCCGCACACGCCGGCCCCTTCGCCCAATGGCCATGCGACCGATAGGGTCCTGATCTATCTCGACGACGGCGTGCTGGCGCGGAAAGATGGTGATAGCGTGCAGAAATTCGAGTTTCATCGCGGTGATGTCCGCTGGCGTCCGGCGAGCGGAGCCTATGTGGCCGAGAACATCAGCGATCGTCCCATTCGGATTCTCGAAATTGACCTCAAAAGTAAGTCCGCCGGCGCGCGAGCGGCGGCTACCAAACTCGATCCGGCAGTGGTCGACCCCCGGCATTATCGAGTTGAGTTCGAGAACGAGCTTGTGCGCGTGCTTCGAGTCCATTACGATGCGCACGACCAAGGCGAGGAGCACGAACATCTATTGAACCGGGTGGTTCTGTACCTGAACGACCAGCCCGGAGCCAAAGCGGACGACGTCCGGATCTCCGGTCCAGCGAAGCATACTGAGCGAAATAATTCGGACCGTCCCGCGGACAGAATTGCCGTCGAAATCAAATAAACCAACGAACGCGGCCTGCTTCGGCGATCTATCGTTATTTGACGAACGCCTGAAGTCGCGCAAGCGCCCGGTCCCACTGCGTGGAGATTGTTCAAGATAGCGCTGCGCTTCCTCGACGCTCCGCCGGTCTACTTCCCAAAGGCTCTCGCGCCCTCGTCGCGCGCTGTGCGCGAGTCCCGCGCGCTCCATCACGCGGAGGTGCTTGGTGATCCCCTGTCTGGTTACGCGAGCTCCGGAGGTGAGTTCGGTAATCGACAGGGGGCCCTCGGCGCAAAGGCGCGACAGTAGCGGCGCGCGTTGGCCGAGCGTCACAAATCCCCAAAAGTGCGCGAGCGCAGTGCGTGCGCGACGAGACCAGCAACCTCACTAGCCGCCGGGCCGATAGCGGTCCAGGGCAGGATGTCACTGCACGGCGATGGTCGCCGCATTGCTCACCACACTTCCGTCCGCGGAGGCGACCGTCAGCGTGACGGCGCTCCCCGTCGGTGCGTTCATCGGAATCGTGATGTTGATCTGATCGACTCCCGGATACCCCGGCGCCTGGCCCGCGAAGGAGACCTGTGCCGCAACCCCGCCCACCAAAACCACGGGCAGCGCATTCGCGTTGCACAGGCCATTCGAAGCGGGACAGTTCCCGCTTCCGTCCGGAACCTGTGGATTCAACGCACCCAGGCCGGTCGCGTAGAAATAGGCCGTCTGCCCGCGTGGAATCGGATGCGTGGCAAACCCCGGAATCGAGCCCGCCGGCGCGGCGATCGAGGAATCGGCAAGATTCACCAGCGCGGCGTTGCCCTGCCCGGTGGGCGGAAGCGTGAAGATGCCGGGCGCGGCGGGCACAATCGAGACCGTCGCGGGATCGGAGGCGACCTGGTTGACGGTCACCACCGCCGTCGCCGCCGCCGAATTCTGGCCGGCCGCGAGGATCTCGAAAGGAACCTGCGCGGTGATGTAAGGATACGGTCCAGCGGGCGCGACGGTGACGATCGGCGCCGGGTATCCGTTGATGGTGATCGAAACGCCGCTGAGCGAAGAAGGAAGCGAGCTTGAAGTAACGCTCGCCGCCTGCGCCGCGATGGCCGAGGTGAAGATCGCGACCAGCGATCCCGGCGCGACCGGCGCGGTATAGCTCGCCGCGCTTACGATTCCGCCGCTCAGAACGTCGGTCTGGCCCGGTTTCAGGATGGTCACGCTGAGCGCCGTCGAGCTGGCCGGCGCATCCCCGCTGTCACCGCTGTAAAACGCCGTAATCGTGTGCGCGCCGGCTGCGAGCGTAGAGATCTGCATGGTCGCCGCCCCGCCGCTCAGCGCGGCCGATCCGAGCGGCGTCGTGCCGTCTTCGAAGGTCGCCATGCCGGTCGCCGAGGAAGGCGCGACCGTGGCGGTGAAAGTCACCGGCGCTCCCGTCGTCTGGATTGCCGGACTCACGGTCAACGTGATGGTCGCCGCACGCGGGGTGGGCCCGGGCGTCAGCAGGCGCACACGCGCATTCCCTGTATCGGCGATATACACCTTGCCCGACGAATCGACGGCGATGTGCTGTGGACCATCCAGTTCCGCGGCCGTGCCGGGTCCATTATCTCCGCTAAAGCCCGCCCCCGAATCTCCCGCGATGCTGAGGATCACTCCATTTACGATCTTGCGAATCCGGTTATTGCCGTTATCGCCCACATAGACGTTCCCTGCGGCGTCCACCGCGACGCCCCAGGGCTGATTCAATTGCGCGTTGATGGCCGGACCGCCGTCGCCGCGGAATCCGGGTGTGCCGTTGCCGGCAAACGTGGTAATGGTTCCACCGGAGATCTTGCGAATGCGGGCGTTGTTCTGGTCCGCAATGTACAGGTTGCCCGCCGAGTCAATCGCCATCCCGTTAGGACCGTTCAGCGCGGCCGAAGTTCCGGGTCCTCCGTCGCCATAGAAACCCGGAACCCTAGTTCCCGCAATGGTGGTGATTACGCCGTTCTGAATTTCGCGAACGAGGTTATTTCCCGTGTCGGCGATGAACACATCTCCCGCGGCGTCCGCCACGACGGCGGTAGGATGGCTCAGCGTCGCGCTGGTCGCCGCCTCGCCGTCGCCGCCATAACCGGCGGTTCCATCCCCTGCCACCGTCGTAATCAGGCCTTTCGATATTTTGCGGATGACGCTGTTCGCCGTATCCGCGATGTACAGATTGCCGGCCGCGTCCACCGCGACACCCTGCGGAGCATTCAACTCCGCCACACCCGGCGGGCCGTTATCCCCCAGATAAGAGGGAACGCCGGTGCCCGCGAAGGTCGAAATCGAGCCTCCGGAAACCTCACGGATGCGGCTGTTGGGTGTATCGGCGATAAATACATCGCCCGCCGCATCCACCGCGACGCCTGAAGGTAAAAGTTGTGCCGCCGCTGCCGGTCCGCCATCGCCGAGCATCCCGCTCCCGGCAGTCGTGAAGATCGCGCTGTTCGACACGTTCCGCACACGGTTGTTGTAGGAATCGGCAATGTAAACTACGCCCTGATAAACAGCCACCGCGCCGGGCCGGCTCAACTGGGCCCCGGTGGCCTGTCCTCCGTCGCCGCTGAAGCCTTCCGAACCGGTCCCCGCCAGAGGCAGAATAAAACCACTCGAGACGAAACGGACGCGATTGTTGCCCGTGTCGGCGATGTACAGATTCCCGGTGCTGTCGAACGCCACGCCCTGCGGCCGATTCAGTTCGCTGGTCGTCGCTGGGACGTAATCCATGCTGAAGCCGGCGATTCCGTTGCCGGCTACCGTGGTGATCACGCCGCTTGAGACCTCGCGGATGCGATTGTCGCCCGTATCGGCGATGTACAGGTTGCCGGCGCTGTCGAACGCGACGCCCTGCGGCTGGTTCAATCCGGTAGCTGTTGCCGCAACCGAATCTCCTCCGTAGCCTTCGATTCCATCGCCCGCAACCGTCGTGATCACGCCGTTGGTCACTTTCCGAATGCGGTTGTTTCCGGTATCGGCGATGTACAGGTTGCCGAAGGAGTCCACCGCGACGCCTTGGGGCTGATTCAGCGCGGCGCTGGTTGCGGCAATGTTGTCGCCCGAATAGCCCGCGGTGCCGTTGCCCGCGACGGTCGCGATGCTTCCGTTCGTATTCACCACCCGAACGCGATTGTTCACGCTGTCGGCAATGTAGAGATTCCCGCTCGCATCGAGAGCCAGGCCGGTGGGACGCCCCAGTTGAGCGTTCACGGCACTCTCTCCGTCGCCGCTGAAGCCCGCTGTACCATTGCCCGCGACCAGCGTCAGAGTTCCCGTGGACGCGCCCACGCGCAGCACTTCATATTGAACGGAGATGTAGGCGTTCCCCTGAATGTCGAGCACCACCCCCAGCACCGGATCCAGCCCCGCCGCGACCGCTTGTATGTTTACGGGAGGCGCGACGCCGGCGATGGTCGAAATCGTGTAGGTTTGCGCCAGCAGACACGGCGCGGACAGCACAGCAGCGAGCAGGCGCATCCAGTCCCCCTTAGGAATCAGTCTACACGAGCAAAGACAAAACTCAGAATGAAAAAAGAACCCGACAAGGAAACAAACAAAGGTACCACGACGCGGCCGTTTCGGGCGAATGCAGGAGGCGCGACAGTCATGAAGCGCGTTGGTCGCGCCCCTCGTCAGATCCCGCATGGTAACGATTTCCAGTCGGCACGCCACTCGAACGAAGTGAACGGGTTTAACGCAAGGCTGCGTGCCGGGTCAGGATCGGCGCCCATTCGTCGCTGATCCGGCGTCGCCATGAATCGGACGGCAGCGTGCCCTTCGCCCGGTATCCGCGGCGGCGGGCGGTTTCCGCTGCGACCGCCTCGCGCACCGTGCTGAAATCCCCGAGTTCCAGGCGCTTGTAAAGCTGTTCGATCACTTCGGGCGGATTCGCGATCAGGGACTCGTAGGTGATCGTCGTGAATCGGTTGGGGGGAAGAGCAGGGGTGGTCGAGGCGAGCTTGCGCTCAAAGCGCGGACGATCGGCCAGGATCGCTTCGCGGATCTCCTCCTCCGAGGGGATCCGCCCCAGCGCGTACGTTTCGAACATTCGGCGCCACATGCGGACCACCGATTCAAAGCTAGTGAGGGGGTCGCGCACGATCAGCACGAAACGGGCGTCCGGAAGCAGTTCGCGAAGAGTGGCGATGCGGCACCCGTGAGTCGGCGATTTGAGAATCAGGGGACGGCCCATGCCCCTCGCGGATACGCCCGCCAGAAAACTCAGAAAGACCGTCCGCCAGCGCTGTTGGTCTCCGGCTGAGAGATCTCGCGGGTCGGCGAGCTGCAGAGCCGCCGGCAGGTTCATGGGAAACAGGAGCGCTTCGTAAGGAGAACGGGCGCCCAGCGACAGCAGTGCGAATTCATCTTCCTGCGGCGAACCGGCGTGAAGCTCCATTTCGTCCATCGGCCGCCGGATGGTGGAACGGCCGCGAGAGAGCGCCGAGGCTTCCGAGAGCAGAAAATGATGCGGGTTCATGCAAGCGTGCGTGGTCGGATACGTATAACGCGCATCGAGCGACAGCAACTCGTGCAGCAGCGTCGTTCCCGAGCGCCAGTACCCGATGATCACGACCGCGTCGCGGTAATTTGCCTGAGCCAGTTGCCGGCGCGTGACTGCCTCCTGGAGTGTGCCCACCATGGAAAAAATGGGCCCCGGCGCCAGGGTTTGCCACAGCAGCATGAGAGAGGGTCTGGGGCGCCAGTTCCGGCGAAGTTGCCGCCACGCGCCGGCCGTCAGGTTGAGATAGCGCCGGCTCACGCGGATTTTTGGACTAGATCCGGAAATCGCGAATGGATCGCTGCGCGCAATGCTTCGGCCCGCGCCGGATTTTGGGCGGCGCGGTCGACGTTCCAGAACTGCGCTTCTCCCAGCGGGCGAAGCACACCTCGCTGACCGGCAAGAAGGACGACGTATTGGTACTCCCGGTCGATTACGCCGACGGTTCCGTACCGCGGGGGTTCGAAGACGCTGCTCTTGGCCAGATATTGACAGAATGCCAACCCGCTTTCGTCAACGCTATTTCCTTTCAGCCATGCGACCAGCGACTGGCCGGGGAGCCAATCCGGTTTCGGCTGGCCGGCCAGTTCGAGGATGGTGGGCGCAAGGGCCGTCTGATCCGCTACAACCGGAACCGTCCGGCCTTCCTGCTGACCCGGCGTCCGGATGATCAGTGGGACGTGGATTTCAGGCCGGGTCATAAATTGATGGTTGTGTTGATAGACGCCTCCCTCAAAGCTTTCCCCATGATCGGACGACACGATGACGGTTGTGTTTCGCAACCTGCCGCTCGTTTCGAGGTCCGAGATGAAAGCGCCGAACGCGCGATCGGCGGTCCGGACGAACTCGTCATATGCCAGGCGCCGCTGATCCACCCGCGGCTGCTGATCGGCTTCGTAATGCGGAAAGAGAAGCTCATCGGCGTCTTGTTCAAACTCAAAGCTCCGGAACTGGTCGTCGGGAATGAATAATCCACGCTCCGGCGCGGCGGGATGATAGGGGCTATGCGGGGTCATCACATGGACCCACAGGAAAAACCCGTCGGGAAGTTGCGCGAGCATTTCCCTCGCCCGCGCGAAGGTTTCCTCGGCAGGAAACTCAAGGTATAGAACATCACGCATTCCGCCCAACGAATTCCATGCGCTCATCAAATCGAGGTATTCGTCAACGCGGGTCCCGATGGGTGAATCCTGGTGCAGAGCGCCGGTCGCCTTCCACAAACGCTGCACCCCGGCCTTCTCGAACGTCGGCTCGGGAAGCACATCAAACGCTTTGAGGCGGTCGGCGAGAAAGTACGCATACGGATTGGAGATGAACGCGGCGGTGGAATAACCCGCGGCCCGCATGGCGCTGGGCAGGTTTCTCCTGGCCGGTTCCCCCAGGATCCGCCCGGTCAACTGATAAACGTGGTTTTCCGAAGAATACACCCCGGTCAGCATGCTCGCGACACTGGCCGTGGTGAAGGTGGAGCTGGAGTAGAAGTTCTTAAAGACTGTAGCCCTGCTCGCAAAAGCACCGATACTCGGAGTGGTCGGCAGCTTGTATCCGTATAGCGACATATCTTCGGCGCCCAAAGCGTCGAAACTGACCACGAGGATATTGCTTGCGCGCCTTTGGGGAGCTAAAGCTGCCTTTACTACTGGCGTGGTTTTGCTGAGAACGAATTCGGTGGCCAGCATGCCCGCAGCGCCGGTGACTGCTGCCAAGGTGGTGCGCCGCGTAATTTTTTCGCTTAGCAAGCCGTCGGCACTGGTCACCACTTGTCGCCGCGCGCGAGGAAAGCACAGGACCACGACGAAGCTCAACAGGTAGGCTGCGAGAGCGGCCGTTGTAACCCTGGGCCCGAGCGAAGGCGCAAACATGTTTATCAGGATGGACAAGGCGAACGCGGAATCGAGGAATGCCACCAGAATCACGCAGATCTTTGTTGTCCAACCGGCGATTCGATCACGCGATGACCGGAAATGCCAGAGGAAGGGTGCGGCAAGCGCGGTACAGAGGGTGCCTGCGACGATCCCGGCGAGTGCCGCGAAAACCAGGCGGACGGCCACTTCGAAGACCACCTCGGCAGTCGTAAGGTAGAATGTCCAGCCCTGAACGTCTCCCCTCGACAACCGGAGCGACTCGGCAAACATCAAGCCGGCAATCCCGAGCGTTGTTAACCGGAAGCAGAGCGCTGTGAGGGTAGAGCGGAAATCACCCTTTAGCATTCGTGCGTGGTCGAAGGCGCCGCGCCAAATTGCCGAGAGCCGCTCCGGCCTGCTTTCTAAGGAACGTAAGGCCGGCCGTCGCGGCGATCAGAAGAGGGGTCAGGATCTGAGAAGCCAACCCCACCGCGTTGGGGTCGCTGTATGCGTATACCGGCGTTGTGAGGAATATCAGGCACAACACCGATGCAATAAAAACGGTCGGAATGTTCCGACGGTGTTTCATCGAGCCCTCCGATCCGTAATCGAACAGAACGCCGTAAGCATTTAGGATTGTAGCATGGGTCGACGGCAGGAAGCTCAACCACGCTGCGTCGCGGCCGGCAGCAACCTGCCTTGACTAGACTGTTCGGGCTGCGTAATGCTGATTGACGATAGGGCGTGATTCTGGCCGTGGCGATTCCAACTGATATGCAACGGCCTGACCAGCAAGGCGCGGTTGCTCGTCAGGCGCCGTGGACATCGACCGTCATTCTCGGCGTCGCTTTCTTTGCTGTCGCCTTGCGCCTGTTCTTCTGGTATTACACGCAGCGGACCTGGGAAGACGCTCTCATCACCGTTCAACATGCGGAAAACGCCGCCCGCGGACTGGGACTCACTTACGATCCGGGGAGTCCGCCGGTGCATGGGTTTACCAGCCCGCTCAACGTATTGGTGCCCTTGCTGGGCGAGTGGATATGTACCGGCCTGGGGATGTCGTTGCTCAAGTTCGTGTCGGCGATTTGCGGCGGCGTCACCGTCTGGCTTGCAATGCGCATCTCGGAGCGGTTGGGTCTGGCTTTTCCCGTCACTCTGCTGATCGGCGGTTATCTGGCCATCGAGCACCAGCAGATTCTGTTTGGCATGGCAGGCATGGAAACCCAGATCACGGTGACAATTCTGCTGCTTTCCATCTATAGTCTCTTCGAGCTCAGACCGCTTCTGGTGGGAACAGGTCTGGGGCTGTGCATGCTTGCACGCCCTGACCTTGGCTTCTGGGTGCTTATCGTGCTCGCACTGTTTGGTTGGCACTGCTCGAAGAAGCGCGACCTGCAACCGATGAAAACCGTTGCGCTGATGTTACTGCTCACCTACGGCCCCTGGATCGCGTTCACCACGTGGTATTACGGCAGCCCGCTTCCCAACACCGTCGTGGCTAAAGGGTTAGGATTCGGAAGCTGGTATACCGGGCTGTCGCACAGAGCCATTTTGTTGTTCATCTGGAACCGCATTCGCTACATGGCCGCGATTCTCGGTCCGGCCTACGGAGGCAACGGTACAGGATATTCGTTTTTTGCTCTTGATCCCGATGGACTGATTTCCTGCATCGTCCTATTGTTTGTGGTCTTTGGTGTAGCAACGGCATTACGCGGAAAGCCCCTTCCGGCCCTTGCGATTGCCTGCTTTGTCCTTGTCTATTCCCTCTATTATCTCTTCCCGGTTGCAGTTGTGGCTCTCTGGTACTGCATTCCGCTGGCTGCCGTGGCCGTGCTGGCCGCTGGTATCGGTCTTAATGCAGCACTGAATGTTTATTTTGCCGGTCGGTGGCGTTCGATTGCCGGGTACATTGTGGCCGCCACCTATCTGGCTTCTCTTGCGATCACCGCTCCACAGGCATTCCGCGGCGAAAAGAACGTGCAATTGTACGTCGAGGACGGAGTACGGAAGGCAATCGGCATGTATCTTGCCGCCGTGATGCGCCCCGGCGAGACCATCGGCTGTGAGCCCCTGGGCTACATCGGTTATTACTCGAGGCACGTGGTTTTTGCCTTCCCCGGCATGTGCAACCGCCAGGTAGTGCAGTTCCTGCGCGACCACCCGCAAGGACGCAACCTGCTCGACATGCTGGATTACTTTCATCCCGATTACGTTGTCCTAAGGCCAAACGAATACGAACTAGGACTCCGGACAGGGCGCAGTTGGCTCGTAAGTGATTACGAAAAGATCGCCACCTTCCAAACTTCCGAGGACGGGAGAGCGCAGTTACTGTTTCCTCATGACAACCTCGATGTTGAGTTTTATATGTTAAGGCGCACGTCCATCGTTCCGGAACGACATTGACCGAGGAAGCCCGTTCCACTGTCAATCTTGTGTAGTGCCCCGGTTCCTCGTCGGTCACTTTAAGACCGAGAATGTTTTCGTAGAACTCCTTTGCGGCGTCGAGATCTTCGAAGTAGACTTCCACGCCGGCAAACCTCAAAAGAGATTCGCTCATGTCATCATTATTGCGGCATCAGAACGATCCACGCGACGATCGCTTGACGCGTCGTTCCCTGCAGAAACATTCTACTCGAACGCCCGCGAATCGTCGAGTCACGCAGAGTTGCCAAAGGGACAGGAATGCGCCGATCGTTACACTCGGTCGCAAGCCTGAACAGCTCGCCGAGAGCCTTCCCTCGCCGTCCAGCACGGCGCCATCCATCGGATTTTCTCTTTCCACCATGACGGTGATCACTCATCCTCCGCGCAATGCGATGTGAAAGCGCCGCCGGGAATGTTCGGTTGTGCCACCGGCCCTGTGAGCAGGGCTTTGTCGTGACCAGGATCCTGCTTCTGATTCTAACGGCGTCGGTGATGGTGCCGGCGCAAACCTTTACCGAGTACAACCTGCCGACGACCGCGAGCAGGCCCACCACCATCACGCTCGGCCCTGACGGCGCGCTGTGGTTTACCGAAAATGCAACGAATAAGATCGGACGCATCACCACCGCCGGCGTAATCACGGAGTATGCTTTGTCCCCCGCTTATGACCCCTGCTGTATCGTCTCGGGGCCGGACGGGGCGCTTTGGTTTATCGATGATGACAATCTGGTCCCGAACATCGGCCGCATCAGCACCTCGGGCGCGATCACCCAGTTCCCCATGCCCACCGGCGTGCAGCCCCAGAATATTGTCACCGGACCGGACGGCGCTCTATGGTTCAGCGTCGCCGCCGGCGAGATCGGCCGGATGACGTTGGCCGGCGCGTTGACCTTCTATAAGATCCCTGGCGCTCAGGACCCGTACTGGCTTTTCCCGGGGCCGAACGGACAATTCT
>JASHWA010000342.1 GCA_030044325.1 Bryobacteraceae bacterium | reverse complement strand
GCACCGACAAGGCGTCGGACGAGAATCAGAAGCTCGAAGACGAGACGCTGAAGTCAGTGGCGATTCCGTATTATGCGATTTTCAATGGCGACGGGCGGCTGCTGGCGGATTTCGCCGGGTCGACACCGGATGCGGGGAAGTTTCTCGCGTTTCTGAAATCGGCGAAAAGCTGATTTTCCGCCTTTTTCAGCAATCTCCTAGTCCGAACTGTAGTTGATTTCGAGCTTTCTCGCGCGGAATGCCGACCAGGTCAGGACCAGCGCGGTTACCGCGAGCAGGCCCAGGATCGCGAGCGCCGCGGGGGTTGGTTCGGCCGAGTTCACCAGCAGCGCCAGCAGGGGATTCATGTCCTTTTCCGGCGGCGCCAGCACCGGGCACAGCGATTGCAAATAGAAAATGATGCTGATTTTTTTGAGCGCCGAGGGCAGGAACAGGTTCGCGGCTTCCCATAGAAGCACGATG
Organism: Bryobacteraceae bacterium; assembly: GCA_030044325.1. Classification (GTDB taxonomy): domain Bacteria; phylum Acidobacteriota; class Terriglobia; order Bryobacterales; family Bryobacteraceae; genus Palsa-187. The sequence goes on along the minus strand of JASHWA010000342.1, from coordinate 5,293 downwards.
GCGGCCGGGAGCAGGGGATTGACGGCGATCAGGCCGGCGGCCAGAAACACGCTGCCGTAGCCCAGGCAGGCGAGCGCGGTCACGCCGATATAATTGGCCGCGTGAAGCGATTCAATCGTCGCATGGAACGGGATCGAGAACATCCATAGCTGAAGCGCGGTGCTGGTGCAAAAGATCACGGACGCGGCGATCAAGCCGGCGACGAATTTTCCGGCCACCAGAACCTCGCGGCGCACCGGCGCGAGCAGGTAAAAATGCAGGCTCTTGTTCATCATCTCGCCGCGAAACAGGTTGACGAAAATTCCCACGCACCCGAAGAAAATCAGCAGGCGCAGGTAAAAAAACTGGAAGAAGGTCGCGTAGATGAGCGCATCGTCCTGGAAATTGGCGCGGTCGCGCGTGCTCACCCCCTCGAGCGTGCCGTCGCTGAAGCGGAAAGTATAGGTGTTCGATCCATCGGTGTAGCTGAGCCAGGTTTGCGAATGGCGGCGGCTCTGAAATACACGGCGCGAGTAGGGCTCGCCGAGCCGCGCCTCCACATCCTCGAGGTTCGCGCCCGGCTGGATCGATTCGAGCGCGGCGCGGGACACCGCGTGCGGCGCGACGGAGGTGTCGAACCATTCGCGGCTGCGCATGACGTCGACGGTCCGGCCGAAGAACAGCAGAACCGGCGCAGCGGCGAGCAGGTAGACCCATAAACCACGGCGGCTCAAAAATGTTTTGCGCATCTCCAGGCGCACCACCGCGCGAATCTGGGCGAGCCACAGTTGCCAGTTCATTTTTGAGGCTCCTCGCCGATCAGGTACTCGTAAACCGAGTTGACGTTGTCGTCGGCCGGCGCGACGGTTTCGATTTCGATGCCGTTGAGCGCGATGTGATTCAGCAGGCGGTAGAATTTATCGGCGTCGCGAGTTTTGATCAGCAGGCCGCCGCCGTCGGAGTGCAGGCGCGCTTCGACCACGCTGTCCTCGTCGAAAACCTTGGCGGCCAGCGCGGAGGGACGGTTGCAGCGGATCAGCACCTGCATCGGCTGGTCGCGGATTTCGCTGCGGACGCCGGAAATTTTTCCTTCGGCGACCACGTAGCCGTTGGAAAGCAGGATCACCTGGTCGGAAATCATGTCGACTTCGTGCAGGATGTGGCTGGACACGATCACGTGGCGGCCTTGATTGGCGAGCTCGCGAAACATCGCGATGGTTTCGGCGCGAACCAGCGGATCGAGGCCGTTCAGAGGTTCGTCCAGCACCAGCACGCGCGGGTCGTGCGCGATGGCCTGCGCGAGCTTGATGCGCTGGCGCATTCCCTTGCTGTATCCGGCGATTTTGCGATGCGCGGCTTCGGCGAGATTGACGCGCTCGATCGCTTGTGAGGCGAGCCTTTCGCATTCCAAGTGCGGTTTTCCGAACAGGCGCAGGAAGGAATAGATGAACTGGAATCCGGTGAGTCCCTTGGGGAAGGCGTCGAATTGGGTGGAATAGCCGAGCAACGCGAAAAGTTTTTCGGGCTGATGGGGCGTGATGCCGAGGATCCGGATCGAGCCGCGCGTGGGCCGGACCAGCGCGGTCATCAAATTCATGAGCGTGGTTTTTCCGGAGCCGTTGGGGCCGACCAGGCTGGTGATGCCCGGGGGAATCGAAAGGGTGACGCGATTGACTCCCAGGACCTCGCCGTAGAAGCGCGAGACGTTGTCGAAGGTGATCAGGCTTTGCTCCAGCGGAGGGGGAGTCATACGCGCGCGCTCCTTGCGCGCGGTTCGCAGTTCGTGGTTCGTGGTTGGTCGTCGAGTGCGGCCAGTTCGCCGTTCCGCTGTGCAGCGCCGTCGACCAGCCACGAACTGCGAACCACCAACCGGGTTTTCACTTGACCACCTCGAACGCACGCACCTTCTTAAACAGCAGCCACAGGCAGATCAGGGAAGCGCCGGCGAGCGCGTTCCAGGCGTCGAGCACGTCCAGTCCGGTGTCGAGATTCTGACGGAATACGCCGGCCCAGACCGTGTTGAGCACCTGGCTCAAATTGATCAGCGATCCGTAATGCGTGCGCATGACGGCGTTGATCGCCGAGCCGAAGCCTGCGCCCAGGAAAAACACGCCGAGAATCACGGCGCCGGCCGCGGCTCGCCATTTGATCCACGCCGAAACCGCCATGGCGATGAGCGACAGGATCGCGATGGAGATCAGGGGCGCGAGAATGACGGCGCCGGCGATCCAGAAATTGGCGCGGGTCCACTCCCATCCGGCGAGGCTCGACTGAAGCGCGAACAGAACCAGCGCGGGCACCCAGGTGATCAGCGAGAGCAGGTAGACCAGCACGGCCATTTTCCCGGCGACGTATTCGCTGCGCGAAAAGGGGCGGCAGAAATACAGCGGCATGGCGTTGTTGACCACGTCGGGCGAAACCAGCGCGGGACCGGTGAAGGCCACCAGTAAATAGGCCAGCCCGATTTGAAACGTGCAGAAGTTGAAGAAAAATTTCCCGTCGATCGAAAGCGCGCTGGCGAAGTTGCCGCCGAAGCTCTTGAGCACAGCCGCGTTGTGCGCCAGATAAATGTAAGCGGCGAATCCGACGGCCGGGACCAGGCAGGCGAGCAGAAACAAGTTGGTCTTGAAGCCCACCAGGCGGCTGTAGCTGAAACGCGTGACAATCATCCAGCGCGACCAGGCGGGCGTGAGCGGTCCGTCGTAGGATTTATAGGTGCGTTTATAAACTGCCATGTATTAACGGCCAGTCCAATTTGCGTTCATTCGCGTTCATTCGCGGCCGTCCCGTCGATCTTGCTCATGCTTCCATGGCTTTCAAGAAAATATCTTCGAGCGTGTCGCGGCGATAATTGAGGCGGCGCAGTTGCAGATCGCGCTCCGCCGCCAGACGGTAGATTTCGCGTAATTCGAAGCCGACCGGCAGAACCATTTTCAGGCGTCCGATGCCCGCCTTGGCGCATTCGCAGCCGAGCGCGGCAAGCTGGTCGGCGAAGCCGGAATCGTCGCCGAAAGTTTCCAGTTCGACGAATCGCTTGTTGGCGCGGCGCTCTTCTTCGAGATTCGAGTAGTGCACGATGCGGCCCTGCTTTAAAATCAGGACCTGCTCGCAGGTTTCCTCGACGTCGCGCAGGATATGCGAGCAGACGATCACGTGCATCTGCTGCTTCATCTCCTCGACCAGGCGGATCATGCGCTGGCGCGCGGGAGGATCGAGGCCGTTGGTGGGCTCGTCGAGGATCAGGAGCCTGGGGCCGTGAACGATCGCCTGGGCGAGCTTGGCGAGCTGCTTCATGCCCAGCGAATAGGTTCCGAGCGGCCGGTAGCGCGCTTCTCCCAACCCGACATAAAACAAAACTTCGTGCGCGCGCTCAAGCGCGGCGCCGGGCGGAAGACCGGAAATTTCGGCCATCATGCGAATGAAGGTGACGGCGCTCAAGTTGGCGATGAAGGCGTCGTTTTCCGGCATGTAACCGACCAGCGTGCGGATCGCGCGCGGCTCGCGGCGGATGTCGTGGCCAAAAATCGACGCAGTTCCCGAAGAGGCGGGGACGAATCCGAGCAGCGTCTGAATGAGCGTCGATTTCCCCGCGCCGTTGGGCCCCAGCAGGCCGATGGTGCGCCCGGAAACGGAGACGCGCAGGTCCTGGAGAATGTCGCGTTCCCCGAAACGGACGCCCAAACCCGCGAGCTCAATGACTGCGGACATTGTCGTTAGCGTGTCTCAAAACCGGCGGCAACAACTGGGGCAGCGCGGCCGCGCCCTTCGCATTCAATCCTACCAGCGTATCGAGACCCAGGCCGAAAAATCCGCCGCGGCTGGCGACCACGATGCGCTCCGGCTCCCCGTAGGCGAAGATCATTCCCGGCTCGCGGTTTTCGTCGAGCAGCGCGATCGATTTTTCCTGCCCGGGCGTGATGAGCTTGCCGGCTTTCAGTTGATCGATTACGGGGCCGACGGTCGAGCCCATGTTGTAGTAAACCAGCGCCGAAAAATTCGCGTGATGATCCTGCGGGATCTGCGCGCGGAACGCGGCGGAATGTTCGAGCGTCAGGCCGGAGGCGCGCGTGGCGATGGCGGACTGCAGCAGTTCGGGCGACGGCGCGGCGAGCAGATAGCCGTCGACGAAGGTGTAGTCGATTTCGTAATGGATCTGCGGCAGCGTGAGCGAATGATAACTCAGTCCGCTCGATTGCGCGGTTGTGACGGGGAGCGCAGCGGCGGACGCGGCCTGCTCGATCGCCCACTCGATGCGCGCGGGATCGTTCACCTCGATCGCCGCTTTCCAGGCGGGGGCGGGAAGCAGCGGGCCGTCGAGCGCGACGGTGAGCTCGCCTCCCATATTCTGCGCGATGTCGGTGACCGGATTGACGCCGGTATTTTTCTCGACCGCATCGAGCGAAACCATCTTCGGACCGGCGAGCGTGAGCAGATCCTGGAGCAGCGCCGCGGGATTTTTGATCACCGCGGAGGCGGCGAAGGTTGCTTCGGGCGACACGAAATCGAGCGTGCCCAGGGGACCCGGTGCGGCCAGCCAGCTCATCAATCCCTTGCGCTCGCCCGAAAAATCGAGCGACGCGCTGGTTTCCATGCGGCCCAGATTCTGCTTGCGCTCGATGGTCAGAAAATTGACGTTGTCGAGGCCCGCGCCCATGTCAGCAGATACGTGATCGCGCAAAATTTGTTCCATATCGACGGCGAAAACCCATCCCGCGCCGGATTGATAGGTTTGCGAAATGCGATTCCAGAAAGGCGTGCGCGTAAACGCGCTCGAGGCGTGGTTGTCGGCGAGCGCCGCGATGCGCGCGAGCGTGCGGGAGTCGCCCGCAAGCGCGACGATATCGCCGTGAAGCAGAATGCGCGGCGGCGCGGACGAGACGCCGGGATTTTCGGCCACCAGCCCGGGAAAACTCTGGTCCAGGAAGGCGCGCAGACCGGGACGGCGCACTTCGGCGATCAGCAGCGGACTGGCGTTTTGGCCGGCCGGGAGCGCGAGCACGATCTCATCGCCCAGGTAATCGCTGAAGGTGCGCGCCTGGCCGACGATGGTTCTTAATTGCTGCGTGTCTTTTTCATTCCACCATTCGCGCAGAACGCTGCTCTGGCGTACGCGCTCTTCGAAGATGTTGGTCGCTTCGGCCAGAGTCGTGCCGAGATTGGGGATGGACGCGAAAACGATCGTGTTTTCCGGAACCAGGCCTGCGAGCTTCGATTCGTAGCGCAGCGCCGGCGCGGGAATCCGCTCGATGCGCTTTTGAATCGCGCTAAGCTCGCCCAGCAGCGCCAGGTATTTTGCCGAATGTTCGCTCCAGGC
>JASHWA010000341.1 GCA_030044325.1 Bryobacteraceae bacterium | reverse complement strand
GCTGTTCGGAAGCTGGAACAGCCCGTCGCCCTACACCATGATCCGCCGGCCGTGGCGCAAGCTGGACGCGATGAACCAGACCATCCAGACGCCGGATAAAGCCAACTCATTTTTCGGCGCGGGCATGACCCTGGAGATGAACGAATCCGATCCGGATTATCCCGCGCTGCTGCTCGCCGACCACCTGATCGGGGGAAGCTCGCGCTCGCGCCTGTGGCTGCGCATTCGGGAAAAGGAGGGCCTCAGCTACGCGGTGCAGAGCGTGTTCTACGCGGGCGCGGTGGACCGTTTCGCGCAATTCCTGGCGATCGCGATCGCCAATCCGGCGAATATGCCGAAGGTGGAGAGCTCGTTTAACGACGAGATGGCGAAGATCGTTTCCGGAGGCTTCAGCGCCGATGAAGTGGCCGCGCTCAAGAAGGAATTCCTCGAAGAGCAGCAGGTGCAGCGCGCCGACGATCGCATGCTGGTGCGCCAGCTTGTCCGCGATGCGCACTACGGATTCACCATGGCTCGGGAAGCGGAGCTGGAACGGAAAATTTCGGCGCTGACGCCGGGCGAGATCGACGCGGCGGTGAAGCGCTATATCGATCCGGGCTCGTTTGCAATCGTCAAAGCGGGCGATTTCAAGAAAGCCGGGGTGAAGTGAAGATAAAAAGGTTGATCACGCTGCTGTTTACCCGCGTTCATTCGCGGCGGAGATGCGCAGCGCCGTCAGGATGAACGCGTAGTGGAACGCGGTTTCCTTCAGGTGCTCGTACCGGCCGCTCGCGCCGAAATGTCCGGTGCCCAGGTTGGTCTTGAGCAGCAGCACATGATCGTCGGTCTTGGTCGCGCGCAGTTTCGCGACCCACTTGGCCGGCTCCCAGTAAGACACGCGCGGATCGTTCAACCCCGCGGTCGCGAGAATATGGGGATACGCGTTCGCCACGACGTTTTCATACGGCGCGTAGGACTTGATGTAGTCGTAATATTGCTTGTCTTCGGGATTTCCCCACTCCTCGTATTCCCCGATGGTCAGCGGCAGCGACGGATCGAGCATGGTATTGAGCGAATCGACAAACGGCACCAGGGCGACCACCGCGCCGAATAAATCGGGACGCATGTTGGTCACCGCGCCCATCAGCAGACCCCCGGCGCTGCCGCCCATGATGGCCAGGCGATCGGGCGAGGTGAATTTTTCTGAAACCAGGAATTCGGCCGTGGCGATGAAATCGGTGAATGTGTTCTTCTTGTGGAGCAGGCGCCCGTCTTCGTGCCACGGCTTGCCGAGATCGGCCCCTCCGCGAACGTGGGCGATGGCGAAAACGAATCCGCGGTCGAGCAGGCTCAGGCGGTCGGAAGAAAACGCGGGATCGGTGCTGATTCCGTAGGCGCCGTAGCCGTAGAGCAGCGCCGGCGCGCGGCCGTCTTTGACGAATCCTTTCTTGTATACGAGCGAAATCGGGATTCTCACGCCATCGGGCGCGGTCGCGAAGATGCGTTCGGATTGGTAGTGGGCAGGATCGTATCCGCCCAGCACTTCCTGCTGCTTTTTTAGCTCCCGCTCGCGCGTTTCCAGGTCGTAATCGAAAACGGACGGCGGCGTCACGAGCGAGGTGTACACGAAGCGCAGAGTCCTGGTATCGAACTCGGCGTTTCCCCCCAGGCCCGCCGTGTAGACCGGATCGGGGAAATCGATGTAGTGCACGGCAGCGCTTGAAAAATTCTGAATGCGGATCTTCACCAGCCCACGATCGCGCTCTTCGACGATGAAATAATCCTTGAAGGCGACGATATTTTCGACCGTCACTTGATCGCGGCTCGCCAGGATTTCCCTGGCATGCGCGGGATCGCTCAACGGCGCTTCGAGCACGCGAAATGTCTTGGAGCCGCGGTTGGTGCGGATGAGCCAGGATTCGCCGTGGTGTGTCACGTCGTATTCGGTTCCCTCCACGCGCGGCAGGATCGTCGCGAACTCGCCCAGCGGATGATCCGCATTCAGATAGCGGATTTCCGAGGTCAGCGGGCTGCCGCTATCGACCAGGAGGAATGCGCGGCTGGAGGTTTTCGAAACTTCCACGGTGAAGCGCTCGTCGGTTTCGTGATAAACCAGCGCGTCGTCCATGACGCCGAGCGAATGGCGGAAAATTTTGTAGGGACGCCGCGCCGCGTCGAGCACGGCGTAGAAAAACGTGGCGTTGTCGTTGGCCCACTCGAGCGAATAGTAGGTGTTGGGAATTTCGTCAGCGAGCAGATTGCCCGTGGCGAGATCCTTCACATGAATCGTGTAGGCTTCGTCTCCGTCGAAATCGACCGAATAGGCGAGCAGCCGGTGATCGGGGCTGACGCTGAAATTCCCGATGCGGAAATACTCGTGGCCCTGTGCCATTGCGTTTCCGTCCAGCAGAATTTCCTCGGCGGATTCGAGCGATCCGTGCTTGCGGCAATAAATCGCGTACGGTTTGCCCTCCTCGGTGCGCGTGTAATAGAAAAAACCGTCGCGGCGTGCAGGAACGCTCAGGTCGGTTTGCTGGATGCGGCCGAGCATTTCATCGTACAGCTTGTTGACCAGCGGCTCGGCCGGCTTCATCACCGCTTCGGTGAAACGATTCTCGGCTTCCAGATATTTCAGCGTGTCGGGATTGTCGCGGTCGCGCAGCCAGGAATAATGGTCTGCGCGCGTGTCTCCGTTAACGGTAACAATTTTGGGCGCGATTTTGGCCCACGGCGGTTGCAGGGTGATATCAGCGGCAGTGGTCAAATTCAATTTTACCGGTTGAAGAAGTCCCACGCGTCGCGGATGATGGTGACCAGATCGCTGCGGCGCGGCTCCCATTGGAGCGCTGCGCGCAGCCGCGTCGAATCGGCGACCAGTTCCGCCGCATCGCCTTCCCTCCGCGGCGCGATCGTGAACGGGACCTTTTTCCCCGTGATTCGTTCCACGGCGTGCATCACTGCGAGCACCGAATGTCCCGATCCGGTGCCGACGTTGAACGCACCGGAACACCCTCCGCTCATCAAATGATCGAGTGCGGCGACGTGCGCTTCCGCCAGATCGGAGACATGGATGTAATCGCGAATGCAGGTTCCGTCGGGCGTAGGGTAATCGTCGCCGAAAATTTTGATCGGCTCGCCGGTTTTGATCGCGCGAAACAGGAGTGGGATCAGGTGCGTTTCCGGCTCGTGCTCTTCGCCCAGGCCGGCCCACGGCTCGGCCCCGCAGGCGTTGAAATAGCGCAGCGCGATGCTGCGCAGCCCGCGAAATTGATCGAGCTGGCGCAGCATCCGCTCGATGGCCGCCTTGGTTTCGCCGTAAGGGCTCACCGGATCGAAAGGCGCGTCGTCGGGAATCGGAATTGTTTGGGGATTGCCGTAAACCGCCGCGGTAGAGGAAAACACCAGTCGCCGCACGCCGTTTTTCGCCATGGCAGTGAAGAGCGAAAGCGTTCCGCCCACGTTGTTCGAAAAATACAGCTCGGGCTCGCGCGCCGATTCGCCGACTGCGATATATGCGGCGAAATGTACCACCGCATCGACGCCTGAAAGAAGCGTCGCGAGCTCGGCGGTATCTTGAAGACGCACGACGCGCAAACGCTCGGGCGGGACGTTGTGCCGATGGCCGCGCGAAAGATCGTCCGCAACGGTAACTTCGTGACCGCGGGCGACCAGGTGAGTCGCAGTAATGGAACCGATGTATCCGGCGCCGCCGGTAACCAGGATTTTCGCCATGGATATGGTGGCGCCAAAATTCCCGCCTTGTCGATTCTAACAGGGGTGGTCTGCTTCGGCCAGATGCAGAGCGTTACAGCTTTGGATCGTTTCAAACGCAAATCAATCGCGCTACACTATAAGTCACTCACTCTTTATGGACATCCTCAAGATGATAGCCGAGCTCCACGCGGAGCGGACGGCAATTGATGAAGCTCTGGTAGTCTTGGAACGGCTGGCGCGAGGTCGCGGCGGGCGGCGAGGGAGACCACCGGCCTGGATGGCGCTGGTCAAGGGCGGTGCGGCTCATCTCGAAAGGACCAGCTCGCGAACGCTCAGCCCCGAAACTCGCAAGCGCATGGCTGAAGCGCAGAAACGACGCTGGGCCGCTTACCGCAAAGCGCAGGAAGCGTAGACACAATTACCAGGGGCGCGGCCACCGCGGAGTATAGTGGGAGCATGTACAGATATCTTCTGTCTTCACGCGAAGGCTCGCTGGCAGTGGTCACGCTGAATCGGCCGGAGCGGCGCAACGCGCTCTCGCTCGATCTGATGCTGGAGCTGATCGCGTGCCTCGATGAAATCGGAGCGACGCGAGAAGTTCGCGCCGTGATCCTGGCCGCCGCGGGGAAGGTGTTTTCCTCGGGCCACGACCTCAACGAGCTGGTGGGGGGAACCATCGCCGAGTACCGCCGGCTGTTCGACGTTTGCGCGCAACTGATGACCAGGATTCAGTCGATCCCGCAGCCGGTGATCGCGCAAGTGCAGGGAATCGCGACCGCCGCGGGATGCCAGCTGGTGGCGACCTGCGATCTGGCGGTTTCAAGCGAGCTGGCGACGTTCGCCACGCCCGGCGTGAAAAACGGGCTGTTCTGCTCGACTCCCATGGTCGCGCTCACGCGCGCGGTGGGACGCAAGCGCGCCATGGAGATGCTGCTGACCGGGAAAGCGGTAGACGCGCACAGCGCGGCCGACTGGGGCCTGGTGAATCGCGTGGTTCCCGCCGCCGAGCTCGAAACGGAAGCGCGCAAGCTCGCCTGCCAGGTAGCCGAAGCGAGCCCGCTGACGGTTTCAATCGGCAAGCAGGCATTCTACGCGCAGATCGAGCTCGACCAGCCGCGCGCCTACGCTTACGCCAAGGAAGTCATGTCGATGAACGCGGCGGCTTACGACGCGCAGGAAGGCATCACGGCTTTCCTCGAAAAACGCGCGGCGTGCTGGCAGGGAAGGTGAACCGCCGGCTTGTTGGTCCCGGGCTCCCGCGACGGGGCTTGCGCCAGGCGCGCGTCACCGCTAACCAACCGAGCCCCGTGAGTAAGCGCGCCCGGCTACTTGAAGTATCCTTGTAGCGATGATCCCTCAACCATCCGCGCCCAAAATCCAGCTTTCCAATACCGCCGAATATCGCGAAAGCTACTCCAACAGCGTGCAGGTGCGCGTCAGCCTGTGGGATTTTTTCCTGAGCTTCGGCACCATCACGCAGAACGCGCCCGACCAGGTGCACATCAATAATTTCCAGGGCATTTTCTTGAGCCCCCAGCAGGCCAAGGCACTGGCCAACGTGCTCGCGCAGAACCTCCAACAGTACGAATCGACTTTCGGCGAAATCAAGCTGGAGCCGCGCCCGGCCGGTCCGATTCAGTAACGCGTGTCGTCCAAAGCGCGCACGATCGCGATCTTTTTCTTCGCTTTCCTCGCGATCCTGATCGCGATTCATGCGCCGTTTCTGCGCCTCCCGTTTTTCTGGGACGAGCTCGGGCAGTTCGTCCCCGCCGCGCTCGATATCTACCAGCGTGGCGCGTGGATTCCCGTCACCACGCTGCCCAACGTGCACCCGCCCGGCGTGATGGCGTACCTGGCGCTGGTCTGGAAAATTTTCGGCTTCTCGATTGCAGCGACGCGCCTGGCGATGCTGGTGATCGCCGCGGCGGGCGTTCTCGTTTCCTTCCTGCTCGCGATCCGGCTTTCCAGAAAAACCGTCGGCGCGCCGGCGTTCGCCGCGGTTCTGTTTCTCCTGATAACGCCGATTTTTTACACGCAGTCGATGATGGCGCAGCTCGATATGCCGGCG
>JASHWA010000340.1 GCA_030044325.1 Bryobacteraceae bacterium | reverse complement strand
TGCCGCGGATCTGCGTCTCTTTCGTGTTGCGAGTGATGGACGCGGTTCTCACGGAAGCGCGCGCTCCAGTTGATTTATGTCGTCAATGATCGCGACGGCACGCTCCTGCTCGAACAGGCGCATCACTTCGGCGCGGCGCGAGTGATCCGGCGCGACCACGCCGATGAAGGGAATCCGCGCGGCTCTTGCGCTGCGTGCGTCGTCCACGGTGTCGCCGAGATACCAGACGGGCTGGCCGCGATGCGCAGCCTGGATGGCACGCAGACCTTCGGGATGCGGCTTGGGATTCACCACGTGATCGGAACAGATAATCGGATCGAACGGGCAGGGATCGGCGAAACGCTTCAGCGTAACGTCGGCTTCATAGCGCAGGCGGCCGGTGAAGATGGCGAGGTGAAATCGCGCGGCCAGCCGCTCCAGGAGCCCCGGCTGCGCGATCCAGCGTTCGCGCGTGATCAGGCCGGGATTGCCATTCTCGCCCAGGAAGAGCTGGTTGAATTGATCCACCACGGTTTCGTACGGCACTTCGACGCCGAGGTCGCGCAGAATTTTTTGAGACAGCGCCCAATCGTTGTTCCACCCGCCTTCGTTTTTGTAGACCTGAATCCGATCGCGAGTGATGGTGGCGCCGCTGAAGTGGCGAACGGTCTGGATGATGGTTTCGCGATACGAATCGCCCACCTCGACCAGCACTCCATCCATATCGAAGGCGATGACGCCGCGCCGGTTCACCATATGGATCGCAACTCCTCTAGGAATCTGTGAGCCTGCGCGCGCGTGCCGACGGTGACGCGCACAGCGCCGGGGATCTCGTAGCTGCGGTCGCGAACCAGCACGCCGCGGCGGCGCAGCTCGTCGCGAACGGGAATGGCGCGGTGGCCGGCTTTGAACAAGATGAAATTCGCCTGGCTGGGATAGGCGCGAATCGCGAGATCGCGCAGGCCGTTGCAGATGATCTCGCGCGCGGCGAGCGCTTCGCACACGTAATCGCGAACGTAGTCGCGATCGCGAACCGCCGCGCGCGCCGCCAGCACCGCCACCGTGTTCACGCTGTAGGGCGATTGCGCTTTGTGGAGGAAGTTTACGTTCCCGGCCTGCGAAAAAAGGCAGCCGAAGCGCATCGCGGCCATGCCATAAACCTTCGAAAATGTTCTGGAGACGAACAGGTTCGGATGATAAGCGATCCGCGGCAAAACCGTGACGCCGCTGAACTCGAAATACGCCTCGTCGATCAGCACGGCGGCGTTCGGAGCACGTTCAAGGATCGGCTCGATCGACGCGGCGTCAATGCCGGTACCGGTCGGATTGTTGGGATTTGCGATCAGGATCGCGCGCGTAGACGGCCGGATCGCATCGAGGAGCCGCTCCAAGGGAAACGAAAGATCGGCGCTGAAATCGACCTCGGAAATGGCGGCTCCAGCGAGCTGCGCGTAGAAGCGATACATCGCGTAGGACGGGCGCAGGAGCACAACTTCGTCGCCATCGTCAATATAGGTGTTGATCAGCACCTGGATCGCTTCATCGGTTCCGTTGGTGAACAGAATTTCGTCCTCGGCCACGCCGAAAAACTCGGCGAGCTCGCGCTTGGCTTCGGCGTATTCGGGATAGATCGAAAGCGCATCCGCGGTGAGCGTGCTTTTCAGACATTCAATCACGGCGTTGGAGCAGCCGACGGTGTTCTCGTTGAAATCGAGACGCAGCGCGTCGCGCCGGCCTTCGGTGGGCGGCGAATAGGCGTCCATTTTTCGCACCGCAGCACGCGGTTCAGGCATTGCGCACCTCGACCGATCGCGCGTGAGCTTCGAGCCCTTCGGCACGCGCCAGCGTAGCGATCGCGGGGGCGAGTTTTCGCAACCCCTCGCGCGAGATCTGCTGCGTCGAAATAATTTTCACGAAGTCGGCCGACGAAAGTCCGGCGCGAAGACGGGCGGCGCCGGAAGTGGGAAGCACGTGATTGGGCCCCGAGGCGTAATCGCCCGCGGCTTCCGGCGAAAATGGGCCGATAAAAATGCTGCCGGCGTTGAAGATTCTCGCGAGCAGCGACGCGTCGGGAATATTCAGATGCTCCGGCGCGAGGGCGTTGGAAAACTCGGCTGCCTGGTCGAGCGAATCGACCATTACGATCGCGCTGTTTTTCGCGATGGCTTCGCAGGCAACCGGCGCGGTGGGAAGGTTCTGAAGCTGCGCGTCCACTTCGCGCGCCACGCTTGCGGCGAGCGATGGCGACGTGGTCAACAGAATCGCGGATGCGTCCGTATCGTGTTCGGCCTGCGCGAGCATGTCGGCGGCGATGTGGCGCGGGTCGCCTTCGGCGGCGATAATCAGGATTTCCGTGGGTCCGGCGATGAAATCGATGCCGGTCTCGCCGGCGACCAGTTTTTTCGCGGCGGCGACGTAAATGTTTCCGGGCCCGACGATGCGCTCGACGCGCGGAATCGATTCGGTTCCGTAGGCGAACGCGCCGATCGCCTGAGCACCGCCGACGCGATAAATTTCGAGGACGTCGAGAAGCGCGCAGATGCCGAGAATTTCGGCGCTCGGCCGTGGACAAGCGACTGCGATCCGGGGAACGCGCGCGGCCTGCGCGGGGATCGCGGTCATCAGCAGCGTGGAAGGCAACGGGTAGCGGCCGGCGGGAATATAGGCGCCCATTGAATCGAGCGGGCGCACGATCTGTCCAAGCTTGCGGCCGTCTGGAAATTCGCTCTCCGCATCGCGCGGCATCTGGAATTCGGCGAAGTCGCGGACGTTTTTCGAGGCCAGTTCCACGG
>JASHWA010000339.1 GCA_030044325.1 Bryobacteraceae bacterium | reverse complement strand
CACGCGTTTCACGATGGCGAGTCCCAGGCCGCTGCCTTGCACGCGCGAAGACGGACGCGCGCGCTCGAACGGCTCGAAAATGCGCTCGGCGTCCTTCATTTCGAATCCCAGGCCGTTGTCCTTCACCCCGAAAATCCAGTCGTCGCCATTGAGCCGCGCCGAAATGTGAATGTCCGGAGGCCGGCTCGACCGGTATTTCAGCGCGTTTCCGATCAGGTTCTGAAAAACCGAGCGAATCCGGTCCGCGTTTGCCACCAGGCGCGGCAGCTCGTCGTGCGTCACCGTCGCGCGCGCTTCCAGAATCGCGGGATGCAGATTGGCGATCGCCGCATCCGCCGCCTGGTTGAAATCGATCAGCTCGTCCTTCATTTCGAGCGAACCGGCGCGCGCGTATTCGAGCAGATTGCGCAACTGGCTCTCGATCCGTTCCACCCCGTCCACCAGGTACCGCGTGAACATGCGCGATTCCTCGTCGATCTTGTCCTGGTTGCGCCGCACCAGCATCTCGCTGTACATGCCGATCATGCGCAGCGGCTCTTTCAAGTCGTGGCCTACGCGATACGCGAAATTCTGGAACTCTTCGCTCGCCGCGGCCACTTCCTGGGTGCGCCGCGCGAGCGCCTCTTCAAGCAGTTTATGCTCGTGAATATCCGCCGAGACGCCGGTCCACTTGGAAATCGACCCATCCGCCCCGCGCACGGGCTTGGCGTGCGCCTGGAACCAGCGATACACCCGGTCGGATCGGCGCATGCGGTAGGTGGCTTCGAAAGCGTCGCCCGTTTCAAACGATTTGCGCCAGTATTCCAGGTACGCCGCGCGGTCCTCTGGATGGATCGCATCAATCCAGCCCGCGCGCGCCTCTGCCGCGTCCAGGCCGATGTATTCGCAGAAACTCTGGCTGACGTAATCGCACTCGCCCCGCGGCGTCATCGTGAACAGAAATTCCGGAACCGTCGCGGCCAGGGTTCGGAACTGAAGCTCGCTTTCCTCGAGCGCCTTGGTCGATTGCCGCACGCGTTCCCGCGACCGGTGCAGTCCTTCAATAATGATGCTGATCGCGATTCCCAAAAACAGGAACACCACCAGCATCAGGGTCTCCGGAAACGTGTCGCGCAACCGGAACGAGTGGCGCGGCTCCAGGAAAAAATACGCGCAGGTCGGAATCGCAAGGATGGTCGCGGCGATTCCCGCCTGCACCCGCCCGTACAGCGCGGCGAAGACAACTCCGCAGGCGTAAAGCAGAAAAGGGTTTCGGGAATGAAGAATGGGATCGAGAGCAAGTCGCGCCGCAGTGGAAATCCCGACGGCGAGCACGGCCAGCAGGTACGGTCTCAGTCGATGCATCAGGCCCTTTATATTGTAAGACGAATCCTACAGACAAACGGGTGCCGTCTGAGAGACAACTACTTAGTTTACTAAACCATGCGAATCCTGGCGCTCAACGGCGGCTCGAGCAGCTTCAAATGCCGGCTCGACGAGATCTCGCGCGATCCGCCCAGCGCTCCCCCCAAGCCCCTGTGGGAGACGCGTTTCGATTTGAAACCCGCCGCAATCGAGCCGGTGTTGCGTTCCGTTCCCGGCCCTGTGGATGTCGTCGGCCATCGAATCGTGCACGGCGGAAAGCTGCACCAGACCACGCGAATTACCGGCGAGGTCCGCGCGGAAATCGCCCGCGCGGCCGAAGAAGCGCCCACGCACAATCGATTCGAGCTCGCAGCGATCGACTGCGTCGCCAGCGTCTTCGGAGCGATCCCGCAGATCGCCGCCTTCGATGCAGCGTTTCACGCGACGCTCGAACCCGCCGCTTATGTCTATCCCGGCCCCTACGATTGGCTCGCGCAGGGCATCCGGCGTTACGGATTCCACGGGCTCAATTACCAGTACGCGTCGCGCCGCGCCGCGGAAATCGCCGGCAATGACGCGCGCCTGGTGATCTGTCACCTCGGCAACGGAGCGTCGGTCGCCGCGGTGCGCGGGGGAAAATCGATCGACACGACCATGGGGTTCACCCCGCTCGAAGGATTGATGATGGGCACGCGCTCCGGCTCGATCGATCCCGGAATTCTCATCTACCTGATCCGCCATCGGGGCTACAGCGCGGAAAATCTCGATGAAATTCTGAATCGCCGCTCCGGATTATTGGGAATTTCCGGAATTTCCGCGGATATGCGCGAAATACTGGCCGCAATGGCTCAGGGAAACGAGCGCGCCAGGCTCGCCTTCGAGATCTATGCGCACCGCCTGTCGCGCGCCGTCGGAGCCATGGCCGGCGTGATGGGCGGCGCCGACGCGATCGTGTTCACCGGCGGCGTCGGCGAGAATTGCGCTCCGCTGCGCGACATCGTCACCCGCCGGTTCGCGTTCTTGAACGCGCGCATCCTCGTCATCCACGCCGAAGAAGAATGGGAAATCGCGCGCGAATGCTACCGAATCGAATCCACCCGAAAGCGCACGGCCCCAGGCGATCCGCGCGCGTAAGTAAGCGATCCGCCGGCGCCCGTTTGGACAGCGGTTTCAATCCGCGCAGCGCTTTAGCGCCGCTCGCGAGCGTCGGGCGGCGGGGCGGCCGCCCTCGGCGTATCCCGGCCTACTCGAGCGACGCCGGCGTCGCGATCCGCTTGCCCGACATCAACGCTCCTGCGCTATTCTTCCGCAGCATGTCGTTGATCTCCGGAATCTGCTTCTCGATAAACGCATTCACCTCGCCCATGTCCGTGCCGAACTCCGTCTTGAGCTCGTTATACAGCGCCACCTGGTATTGCGTCGGCGCCTGAAGCACGCGATCGATTCCGTTCAACAACTGCCCTAGCCGGTCCACCAGCCGCGGCGCCATGCTATAACCCGGAATATCGCCGGGACGCGCCAGCTTTAACTCCATCGACGAAACCTGCTGTTTGCGCTCATCGAGCAGCCCGAGCAAAACCTTCGGCGCCGCCGGGTCGAGCGAGCGCACATTCTTTTCCGCCTGCTCCAGCTCGGCCTTCCACGTATCGATCGCCCGCAGCGCATCGTTCACCGACGACTGCATATCGCGCAGCTTAAGATTGTAATCGAGCTGCGTCCGCAGCTCCGACTCATTCGTCCGCACCGTCGGATCGACGCGCACCTCCAATGCTCTGGTCAACGTCAACCCTCCCGCCGTCAGTCGCACCATATACTTCCCCGGCAGGACATGCGGACCCACCGACGGGAACCGGAATCCCCCGCCCTCCTCATCGCCCGACCGCCGCAGATGCGGACCCTGATACCTCAGATCCCACGTCACGCGATTCAACCCGGCTTCCTGCGGAATCGAACCCAGATCGCGAATCCCCTTTCCGCTCGCGTCCAGAATTTCGATCTTGGCCGGCCCGCGCGATTTCAAATAATAAGTGATCGGCGCGCCATAAGCCGGATTCGGCCCGCTGAACGGCTTGTCGCCCGACTGCCCCACGCTTCCGCCGCCCCGCGCCATCGGATCGAATCGCAGCGCCGCCCGCATCCCGAACAGATGCGCGTTTTCCGCAAGCACCTGCGCATTGATCTCCTGAAGCGCCGAAACATCGTCGAAGATCCACAGGCTGCGCCCGTGCGTGGCGAGAATCAGATCGTTTTCTCGCGGCTGCACCACGATATCGCGCACCGCCACCGGCGGTAGGTTCGCAAGGTGCATCCGCACCCACTCGTTTCCGCCCGTGAACGAAACATGCAGTCCCAATTCGCTGCCCACGTACAGCAACTGCGGGTTTTTCGGATCTTCCTTCACCACCCAGATGTAATCCGGCGCGGGCAGATTGCCGCTGATGCTGGTAAACGTCTTTCCGAAATCCGTGGTTTTGTACAAATACGGATGAAAATCGTCGAACCAGTGATTCTCAAACGCGACATACGCCGTTCCCGCCGCCGTGCGCGACGGCTCGACCCACGCGATCTCTGAAAATTTCGGAACGCCCGGCGCATTCCCCGTCAGATTGGTCCAGTGCGCCCCACCGTCGCGCGTCACCTGCAGATTTCCGTCATCGGTTCCCACCCAGATCACCCCCGCCTGCACCGGCGATTCGGCGATGCGAATAATCGTGCAGTGATATTCCGCCGTGGTGTTCTCGGTCCACACCGTCCCCACGCTTTTTTGTTTTTCCGCGTCGTTGGTGGTCAGATCCGGACTGATTTCCTTCCACGTTTTCCCGAAATCCGTCGATTTAAACAGCACGTTGCTGCCAAAATACACCGTATTTTTGTCGTGCGGCGACCCGACGATGGGCGTGTTCCAGTTGAACCGGTACTTCAATTCGTCCACCGGGCCGCCGTCGTTGCGCTTGGGCTGCGGGCTCACGTCCTGCTGCTCGCGCGTATGCAGATCCGTGCGCACGATCCCGCCGCCCTGGTTTTCCGAAAGGAAAATGTCCGGGTCATCCAGACTGTTGATCACGTGAAATCCGTCGCCGCCGCTGATATTGCGCCAGTCCTCGTTTACGATTCCCGCCCGCAGCGTTTGCGACGGCCCGCTCCATGACCCGTTGTCCTGCAATCCTCCCGAAAGATAATAAAAAGGCCAGCGATTATCGGCGTAAATCTGATAAAATTGTCCGATCGGAATGTTCAGCACCGCTTCCCAGTGCGCGGCGCGATCGTAGGACACGGCCATCCCGCCGTCATCGCCGATCCACACCCGGTCCGGATTCTTGGGATCCACCCACACCGTGTGAAAATCGCCGTGAATGTCGGATGCGATCCGCCGCCACGTGCGCCCCCCGTCGATGGTGGTCATGACCTGCATGCCGATCGAATAAACCCGGTTTTCATCCGTCGGATCGATGGTGATATGCGCGTAATAAATCCCGCGCCCCACCACGGCCGGATCCTTGGTCATCATGCGAAAATGATCGCCGCGATCGTCCGACCGGAACAGCGTCCCTTCGTTCGATTCCGAAACCACGTACACCACGTTCGAATTGCTCGCCGCCACGCGCACACCCACGCGCCCAAACTGCTTCGGCAGACCCGCAGTCAGCCGCGTCCAATGCGCTCCTCCGTCGAGCGAACGAAATACGCCGGTCTTTTCGTCGCCCGAGGTGAAGGTCCACGGGCGGCGCAGAAACTTCCACATCGTCGCGTACAGAATATTCGGATTATTTACGTCGATATCCATGTCGGCGCAGCCGTGTTCCGCGTCGATGTATAAAACTTTTTTCCAGTTTTCCCCGCCGTCGTTGGTCATGAACACGCCGCGTTCTTCGTTGCTGCCCGCGTTATGCCCCAGCGCGCAGACGTACGCGTTATTCGAATTCAGCGGATTGATCACCACCCGCGCGATCGAGCGCGTATCCCGCAGCCCCACATTCCGCCACGTCTTTCCGCCGTCGAGCGTCTTGTACACTCCGTCGCCGAAGCTCACGCTGTTGCGTGCGTTGGCCTCGCCCGTTCCCAGCCAGATCACGTCCGGATTGTGTACATCCACGGCGAAATTGCCGATCGAAATCGTGGATCCGTGATCGAAAATCGGCGTCCACGTAGTGCCGCCGTTCACCGTCTTCCACAGTCCGCCCGAAGCCGTCGCTGCATACACCAGGCCCGCATTGCCGGCGACTCCTTCGATATCGGTCATTCGCCCGCCCATCACCGCGGGTCCGATGCTGCGGAATTGCAGCCGTTCGAATAAGGATGCGTCCTGCGCCAGGAGCACCGGCGCGCACAGCACCATGAGCCATTTCATATTAATTCTCCAGATTTGTCAGAAATTCTTTGTCTTCCAGAATCGATTTATACGCGGTACGCCCCGCGACCTGCTCGAACCGCCGGCGGAAATTTTCCGGATCCATGCTCTTCGCCTGCCGCAGCGCCTCGAGCGCCGCCGCTTTATCCCCCGCCGCGTAGTCGAGCAACCCCAGCGTCATCTGCGCCTGCATGCTCTTCGGTTGATAATGCGCAACCTTCTGCGCCGCCCCGCGCGCGCCTTTCCAATCTCCCGCACCCGTCAATTTCCCGACCTTTTCCTGGTACAGCAGCCCCAAATTTATATCCAGCAGCCGCCGCAATTCCGGGAACGGATCCGGCGCGTCGTCGACGTTGATGTAAATGTAACGGTCATTATTGATATTGCGCCCGCCGCCTTTTCTCACCACCAGCATCGACGCCGATTGCTTTCCGCGCGAATCCCCGCCCGCATCATTCCCCGCCTTGAGCGCGGCCCACAATTTTTCCGCCAACTCCCCGCCGGTCGATTCAAACGCCTTTCCCATCGCGTCCGGAACCTGCGGACCCACCAGAATATTTCCCTGCGCCGACCAGGTCTTGCCCTGCCGGTCGCCCGCCCACTTCGGCGCATTCGGCCCCGTGAACGCCGCGATATTTCCGTGCGCATCGATAATCGCGACCTGCCGGCCGTCCTTCCCTTCGAACGTATCCTCGTCGAGCAGCCGTTTCAAAACTTCCTTCGCGCTCAGCCCCTGTTCGAGCAGTTTCAATCCCTGCGGCCCGTATCCGACGTTGACATTCGCCTGCGTTGCAATCGCGCCGACGCCCGCTTCCGCCCAGGGCACGACAGATCCCACCGAAAAATATCGCGAAGCCACCGCGACACCCCAATCCCCCGCCTGCGCGTCGCGGGCGACGATCGAAAAAGTGGAGACATTTTCCTGAGCGTAGGCCGCCGCGCAAAAAATAATGCAGCCCAGAATCCGCGTCATCCGTATAACAATATCATGTGCCGCTCCATCTCCTTCCCCAGCCGCGGCAACCACGCCGCGGGCGACGCCTGTCCCAGCAAAAGCGCTGCCGGTGACGGCGGGGTAGAGTCGCCGTATTTTCGACAAACCCCTTGAAACATGAACGCAGCACTCCGGCCCCTGGCATTCGCCTTTCCCTTGTGCGTCCTCGCACAGGACGCGACCTTCTCGACCGATGTCAAAGTCGTCACTCTGCTCGCCTCGGTCCGCAACCCGGACGGCAATATCGTCAAGGACTTGACCAAAGACGATTTCGAGTTGCGCGAAGACGGCCGCCTCCAGACCATCCCATACTTTTCGCGCGCCGAACCGATGTCGGCGGGGACACACGAAAGCGCCGCTGGACGCGCTGGGGGTCGCGGCGGCGGAAGCGGTTTCGGAATCGATTCTACGGGGACCGCGGGCGGATGGTGTTTGAAACGTGCGATGACGAATCGACCCGTCCTGACGGGCAGGGCTTTCCGGGCGCCAGGTCAGTTTTTCAACAGCCGCAGACTTGAGGCATTACCCGCGGGCGGATATAAGTGGAAGAGACATACTCCCGCCGCGGGCGGCGACCATTATTGCTGAAGGGCTTGGCCCCGGCATCCGGCATGCATGGAGGTTCAGTGTGGTGAAGTGTCGTAACCAATCGCAGAGATGACGACCGCCTCAAAATTCTGGTCGGAGGATGTACATGCGCAGGTTGGTAGACGTCGTGTTGTCGGCGGCCGCCCTGGTGTTACTGTTTCCGTTGATGGCGCTGATCGCGATGGGGATTATCGTGGATTCGCCCGGAAATCCCTTCTATCGGGCGTGGAGAGTCGGAAAGAACGGGAAAAAATTCCGGATGCTGAAGTTCCGGACGATGGCCACGCGGGGAAACGCGTGGCAGACCGGCGCGGGAATCACGGGCCCGGGAGACGCGCGGATCACGCGGCTGGGCTCGGTGCTGCGGCGCAGCAAGCTGGATGAGCTTCCGCAGTTTTTGAATGTCCTCGCGGGGCAGATGACGCTGGTGGGCCCGCGTCCGGAGGCGCCGGAATTCGTGGCGTTCTACAACGCGCGGCAGCGCAGGGTGTTGCGCGTGAAGCCGGGCGTCACGGGAGCGGTGCAGATCGCCTCCGCCGAAGAATCCGATTCGATTCCGGAAGGCGTGCGGCCGGACCAATACTACGTCGACAACCTGATGGGTCCCAAGCTGGAGGTGGATCTCGACTATCTCGAAAAACGGACGGCGCCGAGCGACGCGCGCATCGTTCTCGCGACCGCGGCGATGGTGTTTCGCGTGATCTGGGGCATGGTTTTTCGCTTCCGCGCGGATTTTCCGGGCGAGGCCGCAGTGGTGCAGGTTGTCGCGGAGGCGCCGGGCGATGATCATCTCGATCGCCGTTCCGTGTAGAAACGAAGCCGCGCATCTGCGCGAATTCCTGGATTCCGCGCTCGCCCAGGAGCTCGATCCGGGCCAGGAAATCGAAATCCTGATCGCCGACGGGAGGAGCACGGACGGGACCCGGGAGCTGGTGAAAGACTACTGCGCGCGCATTGCCGCGGTGCGCATGATCGACAATCCGGGAAAAATCGTTTCCACCGGATTGAATGCGGCGATTCTCGCGTCGCGCGGCGAAATCATCGTTCGCATGGACGCCCACACCATGTATGCGCGCGATTACGTGCGTGAATGTGTGCGCGTGTTGGAGGAATCGGGAGCGGACAACGCGGGCGGGCCGTGGATCGCCCAGGGCCGCGGGCGGATGGGCCGGGCCATCGCGGCGGCGTTCCAGTCGCGCTTCTGCGCGGGCGGCGGAAAGGCGCACGATCCGCGGTATGAAGGCGAAGTGGATACGGTGTACCTGGGCTGCTGGCGGCGGGAGTTGTTCGACAAGACGGGCTTGTTCGATGCGGAGCTGGTGCGCAACCAGGACGACGAATTCAACTTCCGGCTCAGGCGGATGGGGCTGCGCGTGTGGCAATCGCCGCGCATCAAGTCCGTGTATACGCCGCGCGGATCGCTCCAGGCGCTGTTCCGGCAATATTCGCAGTACGGATTCTGGAAAGTCGCGGTGATTCGCAAGCATCGGGGGATGGCGTCGCCGCGGCACGCTGCTCCGGGCCTGTTCGTGGCGTCGATGTTCGCGCTCGCCGGGTGGAGCGCGCTGGCTGCGCTCGCCGGACGCACGAGCATCGCGCGAGCGGCAGCGGAGGTTCTGGGAATCGAGCTTGCCGTGTACGCGCTGGCGTCGCTG
Source organism: Bryobacteraceae bacterium (assembly GCA_030044325.1). Classification (GTDB taxonomy): domain Bacteria; phylum Acidobacteriota; class Terriglobia; order Bryobacterales; family Bryobacteraceae; genus Palsa-187. Next base: position 95 of record JASHWA010000339.1, on the reverse strand, counting down.
GGCGCGGCGTTCGCCCTGGGCGGTTCGCTCCCATGGCGCGAACGGGCGATCATCCCCGTGGTCATCGCGACGTATCACGTTTCCTATGGGCTGGG
>JASHWA010000037.1 GCA_030044325.1 Bryobacteraceae bacterium | reverse complement strand
TGTGATTTTCCGCTTTGACGGCAATGCGGAGGACGTTGATTACATCGATTACCACTGAAAGGAGAACGACGATGACGACGAAGAATCCGCCTCACCCCGGCGCCGTTGTGTTCGAGGAGTGCATCGAACCGCTGGGCCTTACGATTACCGAGGCCGCGGCGGCCCTCGGCGTTACGCGCAACACGCTTTCGGAACTGGTGCACGGCAAGCGGGGCATTTCTCCCGAAATGGCGGTACGTTTAGCGAAGGTGTTCGGCGGTTCCGAGGAAAGCTGGCTTGTGCAACAGGCGCATTACGATCTTGCCCGGGTCCGGCGTAATCGGATCAAGCTGAAGCGGCTGGAAGTGGCTTAACCGCCCGTGTCAAAAATGGGGACAGTCCACCGTCGCGACCAAGAGCAAAGGAGTTAGAGTCGCTCCTTGGGACAGTCCCCATTCTTGACACGGGCTGTTAACGCGGCGTTTCTCGTTTCTGATGCACCCGCCCGATCGCGTTCACCAGCTTCCGGTATGGAAATCGCTCCACCGAATCGAACGCGATCCATTCCCCGTCGCGCCAGCTCGAGCCGTACCAGCGCAGCAAAATCGAAAGGTGCTCGGGATTCGGATCGCCCGCCGCGGGAAGCCCGCCGAGCATTTCCCTCAGCCTGTGATCAAGCGACTGGCCCGCGCCTTCATCCACCCGCAGCTGCCGCGATTCCGCCCATCTCCCGCCCAGCATGAACCACAACTCGACCGCATCCTTATCGCGCGACGCGAGGACCGCGACCCCGTTCAGCCGGTCGAGCGACCGCGCCAGCTCGCCCGCCATCGAGCGCACTGCGCCGATGCGCACGACGCGTTCGTGCAGCCGCTCGGCCTGCTCGAACTGCATCTCCGCGCTGGCGCGATCGCGCGCCGATTCCGCGCTTTCCTCAAGCGAGGCGCCCCCGGTGCGCAGGAATTGCTCGACGCGCGCAGCCTCCGCGCGATATTCATCGATCGAAACCGCCTGCTGGCACGGCCGCAAACACCGCGCCATCTCTCCGTAGATGCAGCCGGGGTGCTCCGGCGACGGCGCCAGATTTTCTTCGCAGCGCCGAAGCTGAAATAAATCGAGCATCGCGTTTTCGAAATGCTCGGCCGCCGCGCGGCTCGCGAACGGTCCATAGTACAGACCTTTTCCCAATCGCGTAGTGACCATCGTGCGCGGAAACGGATTCGCAAGAGTCAGCCGCACCAGCACCGGCGGGCGCAGCCGCGTCAGGCGCGGCCAATCCTCGGGAAAATAGCGCTCGGCGAGCTCCAGATGAATCAGCGCGGCTTCGATCTGCGAACCGGTCAGCCAGTATTCGATGCGCTCCGCCACGCCGCGAAGATTGAGTACGCGGGAAACGCGGTCGCGTTCCGAAATCAGCCGCTTCAGCCGGCGCCGCAGCAGCGTGGTGCGCGCCAGATACGGTTTTCCTTCGCTCGCCCACAGCAGAAAAACGGCGGGCTGATCGGGGACCGTTTCGAGCTCGCAAGCGAGCGCGTGATTCGGTTCGCGCATGGATATTTTCAAGATAGCGAACCGTCTGAACGCGCAGAAATTGTCAGGACTCGATCAGGTGCCGCCGCGCACACACCGCGCCGGCGCGGATTGAGGACGCCCGCCGTTTGCCGCCGAAGTGTGCGCCGATGCAAGTCGGCGCAGGTGGAAACCTGCCCCACAACGCTTAAGAAATGGCCGGGACGAGCGACGCTCGAAAAAAAAATCGTTTCCATAGGCATGAGCTAGACGGCCGTGCTCGCGTGATAAAATCCGCGCATGGCTGACTCCGCATGGCCTGGAACGCTTTCGGCGACCGCGGCCGATTCCGATTCGCCGCGCCACCGAGCTTGGGTTCGCGCGACGCATTGGATCACCGCGCTGTGCTTTTTTGCGCTGCTGGTGACCGGATTCGAGATCGTGATCTCGCACCCGCGTTTTTATTGGGGCGAATCCGGCAACGTCAACACAGCGCCGCTGTTCCACATCCCGATTCCTTCGTCGCGAGCCACCGTTCCCACCGGCTACGGCAACGTTCTTCCCGATCAAAACGGCTGGAGCCGCGCGCTGCATTTTGAAGCCGCGTGGGTTGCCGTGATCACCGGCCTGGTGTACCTGTTGTTGGGAATCTCCACGCGGCACTTTGCCAAAAACCTGATTCCCCAAGCGCGCCTTTCGATTCGCGCGGCAATAAAAGCCGGCGCGTGGTCTTATAATCCCGTCCAGCGCACGACTTATCTGGCCGTGATTTTCGTTCTGTTTCCGCTCGAAATCTGGAGCGGACTGGCGATGTCTCCGGCGTTCGTCGGGGCGGTCCCGGCGTCCGTGATTTTATTAGGCGGACGGCAATCGGCGCGAACGCTTCATTTTTTCGATTCACTGATTCTGCTGTTATTCGTTGCAGTTCATCTGGCGATGGTGATTCGCGCGGGGTTCTGGCCCCGCACGCGCGCTATGATCACGGGGCAGATGGCGGAGGGCCAATGAGCAAATTCTCAAGGCGGAGGCTGATCGCCACAGGACTCGCTGCGGCGGGCGGCGTCGCGGGACTGGACGTCGCTGCGAAGCTGGCGCAAAAATATGGACTGGTCCCGCCCGACCACGGCGGAATCTACGGAGCCGGCGAGACGCTCACCTACGCCGCGCAGCGATTGCTGACGCGGCACTCGCTCGCGCGCGAATTCCCGCGCAGCTATATCTCCGCGCGCCCATTCGCGAATGAGATTTCGCCGCGGGACGAAGCGTTCGATCGCATGAAGGCGGGAGGGTTCGCCGATTGGCGTGTCGCCGTCGACGGTATGGTCGCGCGGCCGCGCTCCCTCTCTCTCTCTGACCTAAAAAGCTATCCGCAATCGAGCCAGATTACCGAAGTGATCTGCGAAGAGGGATGGTCCTACGTTGCCGAATGGATCGGCGTGCGATTGCATGAGGTGCTCGACGCGGTGGAAGTGCATCCGCAGGCGAAGTATATCGCGTATTTTTCGCTCGACAAGGATTGGTGGGACAGCATGGACATGGCCGACGCGCTGCATCCGCAGACCTTTCTCGCCTATGGAATGAATGGCGCAGAACTCCCGGTGGGCTTCGGCGGGCCGTTGCGGATGAGGGTGCCGAGACAGCTCGGCTACAAGAGCGTGAAATTCATCACCCGGCTGACGGTCACCGACAGCGTGAAGAAATTCGGCAAGGGTTTAGGGTCGGCCGCGCCGGAAGCAGGGTATGCCTGGTACGCGGGAATTTAACGCGAATTTTGTGATATTCTGTCACAAATTCCGATGCTGCGTCCGCGCTTATTGCAGATTTATTACTTAATTGTTGCGGCAATGGCCGCGCACGCGCAGGACCAGCTTTCGATCGGCGGATCCGTGGTCAACTCCGTGACCGGCGAGCCGATTAGAAACGCGCTCGTGACCCTTCAGGGAGTTCCTTCGATGGACCAGATTCGCACCGGACGCGCGAACTTCGATCCGGGCGCGATGCCTCGCAAGACCACATTCGCCGGAACCGCCGGCGAGTTCGAGTTTACCGGCCTGCCCAAGGGATCGTATCAGTTGAGCGCCCAGAAGCCGGGGTTCAACCTGCCGTTCACCGGTGGTTCGGATCGGCCGCCGAGGCTTGAAAATCTCACGTCATCGGTTTCGGGCGTGCAGATCAAACTCGCCCCGCTCGGATCGATCGAGGGCAAGTTGGTTGATCAGCACGGAGATCCGGTCATCAGGGCGAACGTCGCGTTGTTCAGCACAACAGTTTCGATGGGCTATCGAAACATCATCATGAATCGCACCGTGACCACCGACGATCGTGGCGTGTTTCGCGTCTGGGATTTGACGGCGGGCAAATATTACATCAAGGCGACCGGAAAGAGCGGCGGGACATATATGTATGTCGGTGACAACTCGACCCGGACGGATACCTGGGAGAGCTTTGCGCCAGCGTATTTCGGCGGCGGACGCGAACTGGCTTCGGCGACGCCAATTTCGATCGGCGCTGGGACGGAGGCGCGCGCGGATTTGAGCCTGACGCTCGAGCCGGCGTTCAAAATTCGCGGAACGCTCGCCGATTTCACGCCGCACGAGACAGTGATGTTCACGCTGCTTCAGGGCGGCGAAGAAGTGTCCGCGAGCCGGTCGACGCTGAACGGGACCACGGGAAAATTCGAGATCGACGACGTGATCGCGGGAAGCTACGTCTTGCGTGCGCAGCAGGGACAGAAGACGCGCGGCGAGGCGCCGGTGACCGTGAGCGGAGGCGACCTCAATGATGTTTCGATCACGCTTTCGCGGCCGGTGACCATGCAGATTTCCGAGCGAATCATTGGACCGATTCCCGAAACCCCCGACGATGTGGACGAACCGCGCTCCCGGTCCGGTGCGCCGAGTTGCAACGTCGGCTTGCGCGCCAGCGACCGCCAGTCGCAGGATGCGATGCTGCAAGGATTCGCAGGTCACCCAGCGTCCGGCACCAACCAGACCATTGCAAATCTTTACGCAGGGGAATATCGCGTCGACGTGAGCTGCTTTGGCGGGTATCCTTTGTCGGTCACGTCCGGCGGGACGGATCTTCTGACGAATCCGAAGATCACAATTCAGCCGGGTGTCGCGCCGCCGCCGATCGAGATCAATCTCAAAGCCGGGGGCGGCACGCTGGTCGGCCATTTCGACGTGAATCCGCGCCCCATAAATATCGGCGCGTTGATCGTGCCCACGTTTTCGGCGTCTACCGGCCCTATTTTTTTCACGGTGGGCATCGGACCGGAGCCGTTTACCTATCCGGGCCTGGCTCCTGGAGATTATCTCGTCTATGCGGTCGTGCACCCGGAAGAGCAGGAATATCGCGAACCCGGGTTTTTCGAGTCGCTCAGCGGCGGCGTGAGCGTCAAGATCGAGGACGGGAAAACCAGCGAGATCACTTTGACGAGCGTGGCGAAATGAAACTTGCGTGGTTCGCATTCTCTGCGCTCGCGGCCTGCGCGCAGACGTTCCCGGTGGCTGGAACCGTCGTCGATAGCGAATCGGGGACGCCGGTGCGGCGCGTTCGCGTGGTGCTGGGGACTCGCCCGCCGATGACGATGGTCACCGGGGAAGCCGGGAAATTCGCTTTCGACGCGCCCAAAGGGAAATTTTCGTTTTATGGCGAGCGGCTTAGCTTCCGGCAGCCGTTCGGCGGCGGATTCGGCTCCTCGGTGCTTACCGGGCCCGATCAGGATACGGCGCGCTTGGTGTTCCGCTGGTACGCTCCCGGTGCGATCTACGGAAAAGTGCTGGACGATCGCGGCGACCCGGTTTCCGGCGCGCTGGTGCAGTTGATCCGCAATCCGATCATCAACGGACGCAGGCACTCGAGCACTTTCGTCTGGGGCAGGGCCGACGATCGCGGGAATTATCGCTTCGGACCGGTCGCGGCGGGAACGTACTATCTGATCGCGTCGGGACAGCCGTGGTACGCCGCGGGGCTGCGAATGTCACGCCAGATTTTCGAGAACGGTTCGTTGAAGGACCCGGACGAGCCCACGCCCGGATACGCGCCGTGCTACTATCCCAACGCATCCGATCCGCGCGGAGCGTCGCCATTGACGGTCAAGGCGGGCGCCGAGATCGCTGCGGATTTTACGCTGCGCACCATCACCGGCGCGAATCTGCATTTCTCCTGTCCGGGTGAGCGGCAATGCATGGGCTCAGTCAATTTGTACGGCGACGGCATCAACGGCGTCGAAAGCCTCGTCCGGCAAGGTTATGGGCAGACGATGGAGGGACTTCCGCCGGGGCATTATGTGGTTCGCTTCACTCAAAACGGCCGCTCGATGCGGAAGCCGGTCGATATCGGCGCTGGCGACGTGACGGTGGAGTTTACGCCGCAGCCGGCTCCGTCGGTTTCCGGAAAGGTCACGTTCAAGAATCCGGAGGCGAAGCCCAAGCGCTCGATGTATGTGCGCATGGTGAATGAGGAGACCGGCTATGCGGTCGCGCGCGCGGTCGAGGGAGACGGCACCTTCACGTGGTCGAACCTTGCGGTGGGGGGATACCGGCCGGAGATCGGGAGCGCAGAGGGATTTTTCGCCGATCGGGTGTCCGTCGAAGGCGCGGCCCTTCAGGACGGCGTAATCGACGTGGTGGAAGGCGCGACGATTCGCGTGAACATCGTCGCGAGCGACGACACGGGGAGGCTGAAAGGATGGGTGAAGAACGGGGATAAGCCCGTTCCTGCCGCTCTGGTAGTGCTTGCGCCGCTGAAGGATTCACCGGACCCGGC
>JASHWA010000338.1 GCA_030044325.1 Bryobacteraceae bacterium | reverse complement strand
GCCGGTGACGGTCACCGATAAAAAGGGCAGCATCATTGACGGGTTGACGCTTGACGAATTCTTGCTCACTGACGATGAGTGCGCCAGGCGGTGCATCTGGACACTTCCGACGTGGTGTTGAGCCTCAACGCGCCATTGCTGGCGCTGCTCGGCGTGGAGGCGCGTTATTTCGAGCCCAGCCGGAAGACCAGGCCCGCCGAATAGCGCAGGTTGTTCTGCGCGAAATTCACACCGGCGCCGGGCGTGACTTCGGACATCAGATATTCCACCTGGATGGGCTTGACGGCGATGCGATTGGTGACGGCGATATCCACGCCGCCGCCGATGGCCGCTGCGAAATCGTTCTGCGAGTTCGTCAGAAGCGGGCTTACGCCGCCTGGATTGTAGCCGTAGGAAAGCCGCTCGCCGCCCACCAGCGTCTGCACGTAGAACGTGTAACGCGAGCGGCGCAGGTTGAAGCGCGGCCCGAACAGATAGGTGAAGCTGGTGTTATCGAGCGAGTATCCGTTGGCCGTTCCGACGTAGGATCCGCCGAGGTCGGCGACCATGCCGAATACTTTGTTGAAATTGTATTCGGCGTACGCCGATCCGCCATTTTCGTTAAACGAACCGAGCGTGCCGCCGGGGTTGACGCGAATGAAAGTGTAGTCGACGCCCACCTCCGCTTTGGGCGTCTCCGACAACTCCTGCGCGTTCGCCGCGATTCCGGCAACCAACAACGTTCCCAATAGAAATGTTTTATTCATATTCTTCTCCTGAAGCCAATTTTCTTTATCCGGCTGCGAAGGCACACACGTATCCCGAGACATCGACGACGAGTTTTTCTATATACGTCCGGCTTCCTCTTGTTCGCCGTGCTCCCGGTTACAAGTGCGAACTACCATCGATCGCAAGCCGGAAACGGTACACCTGAACTGACGCGGAACACGGCGCGAGGGATTCGTTTTTATCGCAATTTAATGTTCTGATTTTAGTGAACATATCTTCCAAATTTTGGAGATCTTGTTTTGGCGTGCTGCCCGTATATCAACGCCCGTTTCTCTGCAACCTCGATACCATGTGAGCAGCATGGCAATCAATCCACTCGCAGGCGAACCGGCGCGATCGATCGCGCCGACAAACATTCCTCGTCTGATCACGGCGTATTATGCCGAAAGGCCGGATGCGAGCGATCCCGCGGAACTGGTTTCCTTCGGCATCTCCGGGCATCGCGGATCTGCACTGCGGCGCACCTTCAATGAGCGCCATATTCTGGCGATTGCGCAGGCGATCTGCGTGTACCGGCAGGCGCAATCGATCGACGGGCCGCTGTTCATGGGCTTCGATACTCACGCGCTTTCCGAGCCGGCGTTTGCGAGCGCGCTTGAAGTGCTGGGGGCGAACGGCGTTGCCGTGATGATTTCGCGGGAGCACGAATACACGCCCACGCCCGCGATTTCGCACGCGATTCTCAAATACAATCGGGGACGAAAAACGGGGCTGGCGGATGGCATCGTGATTACGCCGTCGCACAATCCTCCGGAAGACGGCGGATTCAAATACAATCCGCCGCACGGCGGGCCCGCGGATACGGACACGACGTCATGCATTCAGTCGAAAGCGAACGAATTTCTGAAAGCGGATCTGAACGGGGTCAAGCGCGTGCTTTTCGAGAGCGCGCTCCACGCATCCGGAACGCGCGAGCACGATTACCTGGCGGAATACGTGGGCGATCTTGAGGCCGTACTCGATTTCGACGCCATCCGGCACGTGGATTTCGCCGCGGATCCGCTGGGCGGGGCGGGCGTGCATTACTGGCGGGCGATCAAGGATCGTTACCGCCTCAATCTGACGGTGATCAGCGAAGAGGTGGATCCGACGTTCCGCTTCATGACGCTCGATTGGGACGGGCGCATTCGCATGGACCCGTCGTCGCCGTACGCGATGCGGCGGCTGATCGAGAACAAGGAAAAGTTCTCGATCACGGTGGCTTGCGATACTGATCACGACCGGCATGGCGTCGTCACGCGGGGCGCGGGACTGCTTCCGCCCAATCATTACTTGAGCGTGTGCGTCGATTATCTGTACCGGCACCGGCCGGACTGGCCGGCGGAGGCGGCGGTGGGAAAAACGGTGGTGTCGAGCAGCATGATCGATCGGGTGACCGCGGGGCTCGGCCGGAAGTTGTTCGAAGTGCCGGTGGGGTTCAAATTCTTTGTCGAGGGATTGCTCGACGGATCGCTGGGATTCGGAGGCGAGGAGAGCGCGGGGGCGTCGTTTTTGGCGCGCGACGGATCGCCGTGGTCGACCGATAAAGACGGCATTATCGCGGCGCTGCTCGCTCCGGAGATCGCGGGAGCGACGTCGCGAGGGCCGGGCGAGCTGTACGATTCGCTGTGCGAAAAATTCGGCGCGCCGGCTTATGAGCGCATCGACGCGCCGGCGAACGCGCAACAGCGCGCCGCGCTCGCGAAACTTTCGGCGGGCGATATCGCCGAAAAGGAACTCGCCGGCGAAGCGATCGAGAAGATTCTCACGCATGCGCCGGGCGATGGAAATCCGATCGGCGGAATCAAAGTGATCTCGGAAAACGGGTGGTTCGCGGCGCGGCCTTCGGGCACCGAGGACGTCTACAAAATCTACGCCGAAAGTTTTCGCGGCACGGAGCATTTGCGGCGGATTCAGGAGGAAGCGCAATCCATCGTGGCGCGGGCGCTCAAGAAATCGTAGGGTTCAGGGACAGGAATCCGGGCCGGGAAACAGTGCCGGTTTGACGTTTATGGCAGGATAAAAACATGCGTCTCTTCACCCAACTCAGCTTCGTTTCTCTGGCCTGCGCTTTCGCGTGGGCGCAGCCCTCGCCGATGTCTCCCAAACAGCTCGACAAGCTGGTGGAGCGGGTCGCGCTGTATCCCGATTCGCTGCTCGCGCAGGTGATGGCCGCGGCCACATATCCCGATCAGATTGCCGATGCGGATATGTGGGCGAATCAGCACAAATATCTGCACGGCGACGATCTGGCGAAAGCCATCGAAGAGGATCATGTGCCGTGGGATCCGGCGGTTCAGGCGATGCTTCCGTTTCCGGATGTGCTG
>JASHWA010000337.1 GCA_030044325.1 Bryobacteraceae bacterium | reverse complement strand
GGCAACTCCGGAAATTCGACCGAGCCGCACCTGCACTTCCATATGGCGAACCTGAATTCGCCGCTTGCCTCCGAGGGCCTGCCCTACGCTCTCGATTTCGACTTCCTCGGAAAAGCCAGCATGATGGGCAAGCCTCCGCGAGCCGCGGCCGAACGCCGATCCGGCGAAACGCCGTTGCAAAATTCGCTTGTTCGTTTCTTATGACCTTATTGAGGCGGCTGCTGGTCTGTGTTCCGCTGGCGATCGCCTGCGCGCAGACCCCGTACGATGTCGTGATTCGCGGCGGGCGCGTGCTTGACGGCGACGGCAATCCCTGGATTCTGGCCGACGTCGCCATTCGCGACGGCCGGTTCGTCAAAATCGGAAAGATCGCCGAGCCGGGAAAGATTGAAATCGACGCCGCCGGCCGCTACGTCTCGCCCGGCTGGATCGACACGATGGATCAATCCGGCGCGGTCCTGCCGGTGAACGGTCTCGCCGAGAACAAGCTCCGCGAGGGAGTCACCACCGCGATCGGCGGAGAAGGAGGATTTCCGGTTGCGGCCGAAAAGATCCCCGAATATTTCGCCAAGCTCGCACAGAGCGGGATCAGCATCAATTTCGGGTCGTATTTCAGCGAGGCGCAGGCGCGCACCGCGGTGCTCGGCTACCAGGCGCGCGAGCCGACTCCGGAAGAGCTTCAGCGCATGCAGGCGATCATGGAAACCGCCATGAAAAACGGCGCCTTCGGCATGACTACGGCGTTGATCTATCCGCCTTCGAGCTTCGCGAAAACGCCGGAGCTGATCGAAGTCGCCAAGGCCGCCGCGAAATACGGAGGATTCTACGCGAGCCACATCCGCGGCGAAGGCCCGGAAGTGGTGCAGTCGGTCGATGAGGCCATCTCGATCGGCGAAGCGGCGAAAATGCCGGTCGAAATTTTTCATCTCAAAGCCGCGTATCAGCCGGGATGGGGGACGCTGATACAGGAAATCGGACGGCACATCGAAGCCGCCCGAGGACGTGGAATCGACGTCGCCGCAGACCTCTACGTCTACACCGCGGGCGGCACGGGACTCGAATCCGTGATCCCCTCCTGGGCGCACGAAGGCGGCAGGAAAGCACTGTTAGAGCGGTTGGGCGATCCGAAAGTTCGCGCGCGGCTGAAGCAGGAAATCAAAGCCGGCTCGCCGGGGTGGTGGAACATCGTCGAAGCCGCAGGCGGCTGGGACAACATCGTACTGGCCAACGCGCAGAATCCGGATAACGCCCGTTTCAACGGCAAGAATCTCACGGCGATCGCGAAGGAATGGGGCAAAGATCCCCCTGACGCCGCCTTCGACCTGGTCGCGCAAGGGCACGGGCGCGTGATGGCGCTGTTTTATATGATGAGCGAGCCGGACATCGAAACGGCGCTGCGCTTCCCCTGGACCAGCATCGGCAGCGACGCGGGCGCCGCGGCCAAAGACGGCGAAGGCGATGCGACCGGGCTTCCGCATCCGCGCGCCTACGGCAATTTTCCGCGCGTGTACGCGCACTACGTTCGCGAGCGAAAGGTGCTGACGCTCGAACAAGCCGTCCGCAAGATGACTTCCTGGCCGGCGACGCGATTCCGCCTGGATCACCGCGGGTCGATTAAAGAAGGAATGTGGGCGGACGCCGTGGTCTTCGATCCCGATCACATTGAGGATCGCTCGACGTATGCCGAACCTATGCTTGCGCCGGAAGGGATCGACTACGTTCTGGTCAACGGGCAAGTGGTGATCGATCACGGCAAGCACACCGGCGCGAGGCCGGGTAAGATTCTGTATGGTCCGGGAAAATCGAACTGAAATTTTAAGTCGCCAGGCAGGTCCACTATGAAACTCCGCTTGCTTCTGATTGCACTCATCGCCGCGCAGCTTGGCGCGGCGCAAGGAACTCGTCTGCTCCGCCATCCCGCGCTCAGCCGCGATCTCATCGCGTTCGAATACGCGGGCGATCTGTGGGTGGTCGCGCGAACGGGAGGAGCAGCGCGCCGGCTCACCTCCACGCCCGGCGCGGAAACCGAGCCGTATTTTTCACCCGACGGCTCCGCGATCGCCTACACGGCTAGCTTCGCCGGCAACACCGACGTTTACGTGATGCCGTCCGCGGGCGGCGAGCCGAAGCGGCTGACGTACCATCCCGGCGCCGATCGCGTGCGCGGCTGGACGCCCGATGGCCGGCGCGTGGTGTTCGCTTCCGCGCGCGATTCGGTGCCGCAGGAGTCTTTTTTCCGCTTGTGGACCATCGATGCGAGCGGCGGCTTTCCCGAAGCTCTGCCCATGCCGCGCGCCTTTTCGAGCTCCTATTCGCCCGACGGCCGCCGCATCGCGTACGAGGAATTTTCGACCGCTTTCATTCCCGAATGGTATGAGCGCAGCTTCTGGCGCCACTATCGCGGCGGGCGCACGCATCCCATCAAGATCATGAATCTGGCCGACGATTCGGTCGAAAAACTGCCGTGGGAAAACAGCGTGGACACCGTTCCGATGTGGATCGGCAACACCATCTATTTTCTTTCCGACCGCAATTTCACGGTGAACCTGTATTCCTACAACACTCAGTCGAGGCAGGTGAAGCAGCTCACGCATCACGACGATTTCGACATCATGAGCGCCTCGGCCGGTCCGGACGGCATCGTCTATGAGCAGGCGGGATATATTCATCTGTTCGATGTGAAGACGGGACAATCGCGCCAGCTTTCGATCGAGGCGCGCGGCGATCTTCCGTGGGCGCGTCCGCAGATGAAGAAAGTCGCGAACATGGTCCGCGCCTCTTCGCTTTCGCCCACGGGAACGCGCGCCGCGTTTGAAGCGCGCGGCGATATTTTCACGGTGCCGGTCGAAAAAGGCGACGTTCGCAATCTCACGCAAAGCTCCGGCGTGCATGACCGCACCCCGGCGTGGTCGCCCGACGGCACCGAAATCGCTTGGCTCTCGGATCAGGGCGGCGAATACGAGCTGATGATCGGCGATCCGGAAGGAATGGCGAAGCCGCGCGCGATCACGCTGCCGTCCACGGCGTTTTTCCTTTCGCCACAATGGTCGCCTGACGGGAAGCGCATCCTCATCGAAGATAATCATCGCAATCTGTGGACGATTGAAATTTCGAACGGGCAGAGCGCCAAAATCGACAGCGACGAATATCCCGATCCGCGGCGCGAATTCGAGGCGGTGTGGGCGCCGGACTCGAAATG
>JASHWA010000336.1 GCA_030044325.1 Bryobacteraceae bacterium | reverse complement strand
AAACGTAATATCCCGCCGCGTCTTGTGTTTCTGCCGCCATTCGAGGTAACGTCTCATCGTACTATGTTCACGACAGGCGATCCTTCCGGGGAGAGTGAGCGCGTGAGTCCGTGTGAAATTCCGCCAGTTACCCCCGCCATGACTCGCGGGGCCCGCGGAGCGCGTTAATGCCCGGCATTCTCTACATTGTCGCGACGCCGATCGGGAATCTGGAGGATATCACGCGGCGCGCGATCCGGATTCTCGGCGAGGCGGACCGCATCGCGTGCGAGGATACGCGCCAGACCCGAAAGCTGCTCGATCACCTGGGGATTGCGAAGCCGATGGTCAGCTATCACGAGCACAATGAAAACGCGCGCGCGGCGCAGCTGATCGAGGCGCTCGAAGCGGGCGAGAACGTCGCGCTGGTTTCCGACGCCGGCACGCCGCTCATTTCCGATCCGGGCTATCGCGTGGTTGCGGCGGCGATCGAGGCGGGGATTTCCGTCGTGCCGGTTCCCGGGCCTTCGGCTGCGATCGCGGCGCTTTCGGCAGCGGGCCTGGCGACGGATGCGTTCCGCTTCGGCGGGTTTTTGCCGGTGAAAAAATCGGCGCGGCGAAAAATGCTCGAAGAACTGAAAAGCGAGACCTGCACGCTGATCTTTTATGAAGCGCCGCACCGGATCTTAGAGACGCTCGAAGATATCGCGCAGATCCTGGGCGCCCGCAGGGTCGCCATCGCGCGCGAGCTGACCAAGGTGCATGAGGAAATCCTGCGCGGAACCGCGGCGGAGCTCGGCGAGCGGCTCTCCGCGCGCGCCTCGATTCGCGGCGAGATCACCATTCTGATCGCCAAGGCGGAAGCGGCGGAGACCTTCGAAACGCCGGTTGCGGATGCGGTGGGCGAGCTGGAGCGGCAGGGCTGGTCCCGGATGGAAGCAATTAAAGAGGTTGCAAAACAACGCGGATTGGCGAAGCGCGAGGTGTACCGGACGCTTGTAAAATAAGGCGTCGGTGCAATTATCTAAAAGTCGATGGGGAATAATCAGATTCACTTGACAGCGTGATATAATCTGTCCATGAATCGAGCGGCTGTTCTCACTCTGCTTTGCGCCGCACCGGCGTTGATGGCGCAATCCATCGCCGGGATGTGGCAAGGAACGGTAACGGTCAACGGAGCGGAGATTCCTTTCCGCTTCGAGCTCGCCGGAAGCGGCGGCAACGTCGCGGGCACGTTTTTTAACGGCGACCAGCGGTTCACCTCGACCTCCGGCAACCTCGCGAACAACGCGCTGGAGCTCAACTGGGATTATTTCGCCGCGAAGCTGACGGCGACGGTATCGGGCGACAGCATCGAAGGGACTTACAATCGCGCGCGCAGCAGGCCGCTCGCATTTCGCGCTCACCGGGGGATGGCGGAAACGGCCTTGGCGAATGCTCCTTCGATCGGCGGAGTGTGGGTCTTGGAAAACGTCCAAAGCTCCAAGGGTGAGTCGGCGTGGAATTTTATTGTGGAGCAAAAGGGCTCGCATCTTTCCGCGGCGATTCTGCGCGTGGATGGCGACACGGGGACGCTCGACGGCGCGTACCGCGACGGGAAGTTCGTGTTCAGCCATTTTTCGGGTGTGCGGCCGGCGCGGGTCGAGGTCTCGGTGAACCCGGAGGGAACGTTGACGGTGGCCGAGGGGCGGCACACGATGACGGCTTATCGTCCCGATGCGGTTCGCGCCAAGGGGCTCGCCGAGCCGGACGATCCGTCCAAGCACACCGGCGTCAAGAACGCGGCCGAGCGGTTCCATTTCGCGTTCCACGATCTCGATGGGAAGCCGGTGAGCGACGCCGATCCGCGATTCAAAGACAAGGTCGTGCTGGTGAATATTTTCGGAAGCTGGTGCCCGAACTGTCACGACGAGGCTCCATTTTTGGAGTCAACGTATCAGAAGTATCGCGGCGCGGGATTGGAGATTGTCGCGCTGGCGTTTGAAGAAGCGGACCAATTGAAAGATCCCACGCGGCTGCGCGCGTTCCTGAAGCGCTACGGGATCGATTACACGGTGCTGTTGTGCGGCACCACCGATGAAGCCAAGGAAAAACTATCGCAGGCGTCGAACTGGGATGCGTGGCCGACCACGTTTTTCCTGGGCCGCGACGGCCGGGTGCGTGCGGTGCACACCGGATTTCCAAGCAAAGCGTCGGGCGAGCTGTACACCAAGGCGATGGAAGATTTTACGTCACAGGTGGAGCAGCTGCTTTCCGAGAATGCGCTGACGCTGCGGCACGAGTAAATCGCGATCGTGCTGCTTTTCATTTCCCGGGGTGGCCGGGGGCCATGCGTCGTTCCTTCGCGTTTATTCGCGGCGGATCGAAAATCGCGCGCGCTTCGCCCACCAGAAACAGCGAACCGGTAATCAGCACCACATCGTCCGCTGAGGCGCGCCCCCGCGCCAGATCCAGCGCTTCGCGAACATTCGTGGCGATCTCCCCACGCCCCGCCAGATCACGCAGCGCTTCGGGCCGCAGCGCACGCGAGTTTTGAGGCGCCGTCAGCACCAGATCCTGCGCGTAAGGAAACACAATCTCGGCGATCTCCTCGACCGATTTATCGCGCATCGCCCCGAAAATCAGGCGCAGTTTTCGTCCAGGATAGAAGCGATCGAGATAACGCGCGAGCGCCCGCGCGGCGGCCGGATTGTGCGCGCCGTCGAGAATCACATCCGGATTGGGCGAGACGCGTTCCAGCCGTCCCGGCCAGCGCGCCTGGCGAATCCCGCGCGGATCGACGTGGAGCCATTCGAGCGCCAGCGCTGCGGCGATCGCGTTGTCGATCTGGTGCTCGCCCGCAAGCGGGCAATCGAGGCCGGAAAATCGCGACCCGCG
>JASHWA010000335.1 GCA_030044325.1 Bryobacteraceae bacterium | reverse complement strand
GACGATCAGCGTTTTGACGGTGCGCAGCATTTCGCGCGCTTTTTCGGTAGTGAGAAGAATATAGAGCGACTCGGGGGTGGTCACCAGGATGTGCGGCGCTTCGCGGCCCATCTGCTGGCGCTCGGCTGGGGGCGTGTCGCCGGTTCGGAGGGCGACGCGAATCGGCGCGAGATTCACGTTCTGTTCGCGCGCGAGGTCCGCCATGCCGCGCAGGGGGACGTCCAGATTCTTGTGAATATCGTTGCTGAGGGCTTTGAGCGGCGAGACGTAAAGGATCTGGGTGCCGGGCGCAAGCTCGCCCGCGCGGGCCTGCTGGATGAGGGAGTCGAGGGCCATCAGAAAGGCGGCGAGCGTTTTGCCGGAACCGGTGGGCGCAGAGATCAGGACGTCGCGGCCGGCTCGAATTTCGGGCCAGCCCAGGCGCTGGGGTTCGGTAACGTTGCGGAATCGCGAGTTGAACCAGGCTTGGACGATGGGATCGGACAGGGCGAGCATGTGCTTCTATCATCTCTTATGAGCGCAAGTCGGGTTTCGCCTGGTTTCCACACGCGCGCCGGCCTGCGAGCCGCGCCAGCAATGGCGCGGGTTCCGACGGCTCAGTCCTCACACGGCCGCGGTTCACGAGTATCCTGAATGTTTGACCCAGACGCCCTTTGATCAAGCCTACTTGACCCGGCTCCGCGCCGGCGACCCGGAAACGGAACGGCATTTTGTCGCGCATTTCAGCAACGCCATCCGCTTGACGCTGCGCTACCGGCTGCGTTCGTGGGAGCTGATCGAGGATATCCGGCAGGAAACGTTTCTGCGGGTGCTCAATTTCCTGCGCAGCGAGCGCAGCCTGGACCGCCCAGAACGGCTAGGAGCATATGTCCATTCGGTGTGCATCAACGTGATGATGGAGTTGCTGCGCGCCTCCACCCGGCATCCTCCGATTCCGGAGGACGCGCATCTGGTGGCGGACCAGGCGGCCAGTCCGGAGGGCGGCGTGGTCACACGCGAACGCAAGGAAATGGTTCGAAGCGTTTTGGAGGAGCTTTCGGACAAGGACCGGCGGATTTTGCGCGCGGTGTTTTTCGACGAGATGGAAAAAGCGGAGATCTGCAAGCGGTTCGAGGTGGATCGCGATTATCTGCGGGTGCTGGTGCATCGGGCCAAGCTTCGATTTCGCGAGGCGTTCGAGAAGGCCGCTCGCGCGCAGCCCTGATTTTTCCGGGGAAATGAAACGCCGCGCGGGTGAAATTCACGTAACAGGAGTGAGGGAGAAGAATGGATCATGAGGAAGCGATACGCATGAACGCGGCTGAGCGGTACGTGCTCGGCGATCTGTCCGTTTCCGAAGTCGAGGAATTTGAGCGCCATTTCTTCGATTGTTCTCAGTGCTCGGAGGAGCTGAGAACGCTGGCCATTCTCAAGGAGAATGCTCGCGCGGTGATGTGGGAGCAGACTTCGCCCCTTGCGCCTGCCAGCCTGCCGGCGACAGGGCCTGTTCCGAAGGAATCGGCCGCGCGCGCGGGCTGGCAGGCTTTTTTCCGCCTGGCGTGGATTCCCGCGATGGCCGCGGTGGTGGTGGCGCTGTTTGGGGGTTACGAATTCGGAGCGCGGAGCGCGGCGGGCGGGCCGCAGCCGATTTCCGCGTTTCCGTTGTATTCCGCCTCGCGCGGCGAAGAGACGGTGGTCGCGCCGCCGGCCGGGGCGAAATTTTACTCGCTGTATCTCGATAAGACGTGGAGCGGCGATTTTGTTTCTTATCGCGCGGAGTTTCGCGACGCATCCGGCGCGGCGCGCTTTTCGATCCACGTCCCGGCCCCCGAGCCGGGGCGCGCGATGTATATTCTCGCGCCTGCGAACGCGCTTCCGGCGGGAAAATACGTCCTGGCGATCATGGGCCTGAATCCGGGCGGCAAGGAAAGCCAAGCCGCGCGCTACCCTTTTACCTTGAGTTTCAAGTAAACTCAGTCCATCCGGAATGAAAATCAAATTCCTTTATCATGCCGAGGCGGCGTCGGCGACAGGGCAGATCACGCTGCCGCATCAGGAGCTTATCGAGGTCCCCGCGTCGGTATCGGTGCCCTTCAACGGCGGCCACGCGCGGTCGAGCTTTGAGAAGTTCAATTACCGCAGCATCATTTCCTTCGACCGTGCGGAAGTGTCCACGGTCGGAAGCTACAGCGAAAAAGACGGAGCGTACGGGTCGCTCGCGACCGCCTGCATTGAGGGCGTCAACATTTTAAATGTGGTGACGTGCGACCGGGTGGTGCTGCGGCTGACCTCGAAGCATCCCGAGGATGGCGCAGAGGCGTCGTTCATTCCGCTGGGGTCGTATTTCGAAAACCTGCGGATCGCGGGATACCGGATGGATATCGAGATGGCGACGGGGCTGTTCACGCAGCACAGCACGTGGTCCAAGCTGACCAGCGCCTACGCGAACGACGAGCATTTTCGCGCCGAGATCGCGCGGCTTTCGATGATTCCGGCGCAGGGGCCGCACCTTCCGGTGTCGCGAGGCACGCTGGGCGTGACGCTCGCGCGCAATCTGGACCGGCTTCCTCCGGGATTGTCGGCGAGCGATCACGGGATTTACGTTCCGCACTTCGGCACGGTGTATCTGGCCGAATATTTCCTGACGCCGCATTCGCAGCGCCTGATGATGCTGCATGTGGACCTGGGATGCGCGATCGAGGGCTGCGGCGGGATCGGGAGCGGACAGACCAACGGTTCAATGTATTCGTAAATGCGACGTGCGGCGTGT
>JASHWA010000334.1 GCA_030044325.1 Bryobacteraceae bacterium | reverse complement strand
GCGGGGAAATTCCGCACATTCGCGTCGGGCGCCGCTTCGTATTGCCGCGGGCGGCGATCGCCGAGTGGCTGCGCACGGCTGGGCGAAATGTCGAGCCCGCATCGACTACACCGCGAGCCCCGAAGCTGGTTGCTGTTCTAGGGGCACAGAGGTAAATGTCATGAGGCGAGGCGTGAGTCGCTCATGACGGGATGCGTTTTCAAGAGGAAGCGAGACCGAAGCATAAGCTGGTGCTACGTGTTCTTCGGCGGTTGGGACATCGACGGGAAACGCATCCAAATTTCCAAAGCTGGATATCCCACCAAGGACGCCGCCGCCAAAGCCGTCCGACTCGCCATCGAGGAATACGAAGCCAAAACGGGCCGGATTACGCGAGAGCCCGGACCCAAAGGACGCCGGGTCTGGTCCTTTTGGCTCGACGGCGCGTGCCAGTCCGGGTTTCAGACTGCGGCCGAAGCGCAGAATGCCCTGCGCGACGCCATCGCCCGACGCGACGCTGAAAAGCGAAAGGAGGCCCAAGAGGCTGCCGATCGCCCCGGTCCTCCGTTCGCGCAATTCTTCGAGCATTGGCTGAACGAGCATGCGAGTCGCCGCTGCGCTCCGAAGACTATCGAACGGTACGGCGAACTCGGTGCGTATTTAATCCGTGAACTCGGTGATGTCCGGTTGAACGATCTCACGACCGCGCAAGTGCAAGGTGCGATTCATCGCCTCCACGATCACGGCGGCCGCCGCACCGAATCTGAGCCACAAGGTCGGCCTCTCGCGGCGAAGACGGTCAGGCACATCGGGACGCTACTTTATACGGTGCTTTCTGACGCAGATCGATTGGGTGTACTGAACATCCCGCACCCCATGGCGAACCGGCGGGTCCTCCTCCCGAAGCTTGCTCGGCGAAGACCGCCGGTGCTCGACGAGGCGAAGCTTCAAACGTTGTTCGACCGGGCGCGCAGCACGCGGCTTTATCCGTTCATCGTCTTGGCGGCAGCTACGGGATGCCGGCGTGGCGAATTGCTCGCGCTCCAATGGTCCGATGTCGATTTCCAAACCGGCTCGCTCGACATCTCCAAGTCGCTCGAACAGACGAAAGCTGGCCTTCGGATCAAGAGTACGAAATCCGAGGAGCCGCGCCAGGTATCCGTTCCAGATTGGGCACTCGAGGTCCTCAAACAACACCGGACTGCGCAGGGAAATGACCGTGCGCTGTTCGGACGAGCCTATACGCACAACGACCTCGTTTTCTGCCAACCCGCGGGGGAGTATTATTCGCCAGACCGCGTAGGCGCCCGCGTCACAGAATTGATGCGGAAAGTCGGCCTGGAGGGCGTGACGCTACATTCGCTGCGGCACTCGCACGCGGGCATCCTGCTCAGCAAGGGCGTTCCGATTTCGGTGGTCTCGGAGCGGCTGGGACACGCCGATCAGAACATCACGCTTTCGATCTACAGTCACGCATTGCCCGCGGATTCACGCGCGGCTGCGAAGATTTGGAATGAGTCGATGGCGGATGTCATCGCGGCGGCAAGGTGACCGCCGAAATGGCAAGGAAAACCCCAGCATGTTTGCCCATGTTTGCCGGAACGGGCTCCCAAAAAGCTAAGTGATAGAAAAATTAGGGGAGAAAGTGGCGGGGACGACGGGGCTCGAACCCGCGACCTCCGACGTGACAGGCCGGCGTTCTAACCAACTGAACTACGTCCCCACGTGTGTTGACGTCGGAATTTCAGAATAACACATCGCGCCCGATTCTGTTATGATGGTTCCAGATGTGGTTCCTGCCTCCGCGGCGAGCGGACTCCCGGCTTGAGCGACATACCTTCCTGTGCTTTTTGGCCCCGTCATAACGAATGAAGTCCAGCGTACAAATCAGTCGCGGCATTGAATCGCTTTTCGGCACGCGTGATGAGAATATCCGGCTTATCGAGGGCGGATTGAATGTTCGCACGCGCCTGTTGAACGACAGTCTCGAAATTGAAGGCGACGACGTAGCCGTCCTGCGCGCATCCGACATCCTCAGCGATTATGTGGCGCTGGTGAGGGAAGGCCACGTGTTCAACAACGGCGATCTGAACAGCTTTTTGCGCGTGGTCACCGCGGATTCCGAGACCAGCCTGCGCGGGCTGGTCGAAAGCGGCAAGCAGCGCAGCTTCGGAAAGAAAATCGTCGCGCCCAAGACCATGCAGCAGCGCCGCTACGTGGACGCGATCGAGCGGCATGACCTGGTTTTCGGCGTGGGACCCGCGGGAACCGGAAAAACGTATCTGGCCGTCGCCATGGCCGTTTCGGCGCTGATGTCGAAACGCGTCAGCCGCATCATTCTGACACGGCCCGCGGTCGAAGCGGGCGAGCGGCTCGGGTTTCTGCCCGGAACGCTTCAGGAAAAGGTCGATCCGTATCTGCGGCCGCTGTACGATGCGCTGTACGACATGCTGGAAGCGGAAAAGATCGACAAACTGCTGGAGCGCAACACGATTGAAGTCGCGCCGATCGCGTTCATGCGCGGACGAACGCTCAACGACAGCTTCATTATCATGGACGAGGCGCAGAACTGCTCGCCCGAACAGATGAAGATGATCCTGACGCGCCAGGGATTCAATTCCAAGATGGTGGTGACCGGGGATCCGACGCAGATCGATCTTCCGGGCGGGCTGCGCAGCGGCCTGATCGAGGTGATCGACGTGCTGCGTGGGATCGAGGGCATCACCTTTGTGCAGTTCGACGAGCGCGACGTGGTGCGCCACAGCCTGGTGCAGAAAATCGTGAAGGCCTACGAGCGCTACAACGAGATCATCGGCGCGAACCGCCAGCTTTCGCTGAAGCTGACCGATGGCGCAGCGGAAACGGCTCCGAATTCCGACAACACTGCCGCCTGAGCGGCGCCCCATGTCTGCCGACGACATACCTTTATTGTTCCGCCACAGTTCGGGAAAGCTGCGAAAGCGCGAGCTGCGCGCGTTTTTTCGCGAGATGACCGCGCGCGTCGCGCCCGGGCGCGAGGTGGTGTGCCTGATCACCGACGATCGCGAATTGCGGCGGCTGAACCGCGAATTTCTCGGCGCCGATTACGCGACTGACGTGCTCTCGTTCCCCTCGGATGGCGGCGGCGAGATCGCGATTTCGCTGGACCGCGCGGCCGAGCAGGCCGCAGAGCGCGGCCACGACGTCAACGACGAGATCCGTATCCTGATGCTGCACGGCGCGCTGCACCTTTCCGGGATGGATCATGAAACCGATTCAGGCGAAATGCGGCGCGCGGAAACGCGCTGGCGCAAGCGCCTGGGATTGCCCCCGGGGCTGATCGAGAGGGCGCGCGCATGATGATCGCCATTGCATGCGCGGACGCGGTGGTCGCGCTGATCGTCATTCTGGTCACCTGCGTCCAGCTTCTGTACCTCGAATCGCTGCGCATCCGCGCGCGCGAGCGTCCGGCGCTGGAATTTTTCAAAGCCACGCTCGAAGCGAAACTGGGCCTCGAAACCGAGCGCGGATCGCTCACCTTCTCGCTGGTCAAGCACGTCGGCCTCGCGATCATCGGATGCCTGACGCTCGCGCTCACCTGGGAGAACGCGGAGCCGTGGAGCGCGCTGGCCGTGACCATCCTGCTGCTGGGAATATACGTGATTTTCGGAACGTACGTGATTCCGCAGATTGTGTATCGCAGAAGCAAAGGCCACGCACTGCTGGCCTTCACGCCGCTGCTGCGCGTGCTTTCGATCTCTGTGCGGCCGCTGGTGTGGTCGCTCGAATTTTCGCAATCCCTGTTCGATCTCGCCGAACCCGCCCCCAACGGCGAAGCGGCGCGGCCGGAGGAGCATATCGAAGCGCTGATCCTGGCGGGCGAGGAAGAAGGCATTATCGAAAAAGGCGACCGCGAGTTGATTCAATCCGTAGTGGCTTTCGGCGACAAGACCGTGCGGGAGGTGATGACGCCGCGCCCGATGATCGTCGCGATCCGGCAGGACGCATCGCTCGACGAGCTGCGCCAGCTCGCCATCAACGAACAGTATTCGCGGATTCCGGCGTTTGAAGACAACATCGATCAGATCGCGGGATTCGTGCACGTGCGCGACATGTTCGAGCTGGATGAGGACGAGCGCGCGCGCAAGAAGGTGCGCGACATCCTGCGGCCGATTCGCGCGGTTCCCGAAACCAAGGCCGTGAACGATCTGCTGCGCGAGATGCAGGAAGAAGGCGCGCACATGGCCGTGGTGGTGGACGAATACGGCAGCACCGCGGGGATCGTGACGATGGAAGACATGGTCGAGGAAATTGTGGGCGAGATTCATGACGAGCATGAGCCGGATCGCGATTTCCGCCAGGACCCCGACGGCAGCTACGTGGTTTCGGGCAGCTTCGATCTGGGTCGCCTGGAAGATCTGCTCGATTTCCATCCGCAGGAGGGAACGGAATCGACCACGGTGGGAGGGTTGATTACGGAATGGCTGGGGCACGTTCCGGAAGCGGGCGAGGAGACGGAACGCGAAGGGATCGCGATCCGGGTTCTGGCGGCGAACCATCTTCGCGTGGATCAGGTGCGCGTGGCCAAGGCGACGGCGAAATGAGTTTCCGATCGGGCCTGGTTGCCATTCTGGGGCGGCCGAATGCGGGAAAATCGACGCTGCTGAACGCGATGGTGGGCACCAAGCTGGCGATCGTGGCGTCCAAGCCGCAGACCACGCGGACGTCGATTCAAGGGGTCCTCACCACGGCCGAAGCGCAGATCGTTTTTATCGACACACCGGGAATTCACAGATCGGGCACGCTGCTCAACCGGCGCATGATGGACGCGGTGCGGACGGCGGCGGAGGGTCCGGATGTCGCGCTGTTCGTCATCGACGCGCTGGCGCCCTATTCGGAACAAGACGCGCACGCGATCGATCTGGTGAAGAAGACCGGCGCGCCGGCGATCGCCGCGCTGAACAAAATCGACCGGCTTCCGGACAAGACAAAACTGCTGAAATTGATTGAAACGTATCGCGGCTTGCACGATTTTGCCGCTTACATCCCGATTTCCGCGGCGACGGGCGAGGGATTGGACGTGCTGCGGGGCGAAATCGCCGCGCGGCTTCCGGAATCGCCCGCGCTGTTCGCCGACGATTACCTGACCGATCAGCCGGAGCGGTTTCTGGCGGCGGAGATCGTCCGCGAAAAGGTCCTGCGCTTCGCCAGGCAGGAAGTTCCGCACGCCGTGACCGTGGCGATTGAATCGTGGGAAGAAACCGAAAAACTGCTGCGCATCACCGCGATCATTTACGTCGAGCGGGCGGGGCAGAAGGCGATTTTGATCGGCGCGAAAGGCGAAGCGCTCAAGAAAATCGGGACCGAAGCGCGCCTGGAGCTGGAGCAGTCGCTGGGGCGCAAGATTTTTTTGCAGACCATCGTGCGGGTGCGGCCGGGGTGGAGGGAAGACCCGGAGTTCGTGGCGGCGACTGATTGGCGGGCAGAGCGTTGAAACGCGCCGGTTTTCATGAGGCCGCGTTAAAACGTGAATTCTTCGATGACGCGGGTGATGAAGTTGCTGTAGCGGATCCATTTGGGGCGGAGGACGAAGTGCGTGATTCCGGGCCAGCTCAGGCGATCGCGGCCGTCGGGGAAGGCTTCGAAATAGACTTCGCGATAGCGGTCGCGGTCGGCGCCGGCGGGCTCGGAAGCGACGCCTTCGTATTGCGCGGTCGCTTCGCCGGTCCACAGCGCGACGGCCGCGGCGGGGTTGGCGGCCAGGTTCGAATACTTGCGCGAGCTGCGCACGGTGTCGAAAATGATTTCGAGCCCGGGGGTGACCGCGATTCCCACGACGGCCGATTCGGGCTTGCCCTGGGGAGTGACGCTGGAAACGACGGCGAAGCGGTGGGTGCGCACGAACTCGAACAGGTCGGCATGAGTCATTCGAATTTACCGTAGCAGTTTCAGGGCGCGGCGGAACAGGGCGTCGAAATCGTTGGGCTCGACGCCCGAGCGCGCCTTGGTGACCGCGGCTTCCGCGGATGCGCGATTGGCGCCGAAGTTCATGAGCGCGGAGATCACGTCTTCCTCGCTCGCGGTGAAAGATGGCTTCGATTCGATGGCGGGGCGCGCGGGGACGCCGGCGAGATCGAGCTTGTCGCGCAGCTCCAGCACCATGCGCTCGGCCGTTTTTTTTCCGACGCCGGGGATGCGGACGAGCTGCTCGACCGCGCCCGTGCGGATGGCGTTGACCAGGTCGGGCGCGGTCAATCCGCCGAGCGTGGTGATGGCGAGCTTGGGGCCGATGCCGCTCACCGAAATCAATTTTTCAAATAATGTTTTATCGGCCGCGGTCAGGAAACCGAACAGCGCGATCACATCTTCGCGCACGTGCGTGTAAATATGAAGCGCCACGGGCTGCCCGGTTTC
>JASHWA010000333.1 GCA_030044325.1 Bryobacteraceae bacterium | reverse complement strand
GTTCCGCTGACGTTCACCAGATCGCCGCGCTTCAATTTTTCGACGAAGTCCGAAAAACTCGAAGCTCCATAGGCGCGCTCGTTGAACGCCGGATCGAGCTGGAGCATCGTGGATTTCAACAGTCCCAGCTGCGGCTGCACCGCCCGCCGTTCGAGCACTTGCAGCGCACGCTCCACCAGCGGCATCGCCTGCGCGAGTTCGAGCGGAGCCGGCCGCTGCCGCCGGTCGCCGCGATCCTGCCGCTCCGGCCGCTGCCGCTGCTGCCGCGCCTCCTGAAGCGCCGGCGCGGCCGAGCGTTCCGGCGCATCCGCCATCAGCGATTCAAAGCTGATGAACTCGTGGCAATTCTGCTGAAGAATCGTCGAGGTGAACGCTTTTCCGCCCACCACGAACACCGTTTTTCCGTACTCCTTCAGTTTGTTCACCAGCGGGATAAAATCGCTGTCGCCGCTGACGATGGCAAACGCGTTCACGTGCGTGTGCGTGAACGCCATTTCGAGCGCGTCCAGCGCCAGATTGATATCCGCGCCGTTCTTATCCCCGCGCGGCGAAGGAATGCGCTGCACCATCTGCACCGCGTTTTCCGCCATCTGCCGCGTGGCGCCGTCCTGCCGGCCCCAGTTCGCGTAAGCGAACTTGGCGACAATGTCGCCGCGCTCCTTGAGCGCGTCGAGCGCCAGCGAAACGTCAAATTCGCGCCGCAGCGTCGATTTGAGTCCGATCTCGATGTTGTCGTAATCGACGAACACCGCTATATTCAATTTCTCTTGCATTCCGTTTCTTTCTTTAGTTTTTCTTTTCGTTGACGCACCCGCATAGGACGTTCCTATGCGGCCTGCTTCACCGAGCTGCGGATGAACTCCACAATTTCTTCGAGCGAGGCGCCGGGCTGATATACAGCAGCCACGCCGAGCCGTTTCAATTGCGCGGCATCTTCATC
The DNA here is from genome assembly GCA_030044325.1 of Bryobacteraceae bacterium. GTDB lineage: Bacteria > Acidobacteriota > Terriglobia > Bryobacterales > Bryobacteraceae > Palsa-187. Next base: position 7,769 of record JASHWA010000333.1, on the reverse strand, counting down.
CGGAACGATGCCGCCGACGATCACCATGACGTCGGTCATCTGTTTCTCTTTGAGCAATTCCATCACGCGCGGCACAATCGCGTTGTGCGCGCCCGATAGAATCGAGAGCCCGATCACCTGCACGTCCTCTTGGAGCGCTGCGTTGACGATCATCTCCGGCGTCTGGCGCAGTCCGGTATAGACGACTTCCATACCGGCGTCGCGCAACGCCCTGGCAATCACCTTCGCGCCCCGATCGTGTCCGTCGAGGCCGGGCTTTGCCACCAGCACCCGGATTCTGTGATCCATATTCTAGCGAGAAGCGAGGACCCGTCCGCCGCGACCTTCGGAAGCGGTGGACAACCTCAAAAACATTATAACTGCTGGGTAGTGGGTAGTGGGAAGTAGGAAATCGGCAACTACCCATTACCGACTCCCTACTTCCCACTACCCAACAGTTTGACACGCACTCACCACATTCGCTAACCTGAAGGCGTTAATTAGACGCAGGGAGAAGGTCTGTCTACATGAAAACCGCAATTCCATCGGCCCAATCGATCGAGCGCCAATGGCACCTGATCGACGCCGAGGACGCCGTGCTCGGCCGCGTGGCATCGAAAGCCGCGCGCGTGCTCATGGGAAAACATAAACCCAGCTACACGCCCTTTCTCGACACCGGCGATCATGTGGTGGTCGTCAATGCCGCCAAGATCCGCCTGACGGGTCGTAAAGAGGAGCAGAAAATTTATCGCAGCCATTCGGGTTATCCCGGCGGCTTGACGGAAACCAAGGCGCGCACGGTGCGCGAGACGCGTCCGGCGAGGATAGTCGAAGAGGCGGTCCAGGGGATGCTGCCCAAGACCAAGCTCGGCAAACAGATGTATCGCAAGCTTAAAGTTTACGCCGGGCCGAAGCACCCGCACGATGCCCAAAGGCCAGCGCCGCTGGCCGTTTAAGAGAATGAAGCCGGTCGCGCTGGCTGTATAAAAGGAGATCGATTGCCGTTAGTTCAACATCTAGGTACGGGCCGCCGGAAAACGGCGGTCGCACGCGTGTTTTTGCGGTCGGGAAAAGGCGTGATCACCGTCAATGGCCGCACTTTCGAACACTATTTTCCGAGCGAGGCCGCGCGTGCCATCGTGCGGCAGCCGCTGCTCGCCACGGAAACCGCCGATAAGTTCGATATTCTGATCACCACCGATGGCGGCGGGATCTCGGGACAGGCGGGCGCGGCCAAACTGGGCATCGCGCGCGCGCTGCTCGAATTCAATTCCGAGCTTCGCGCGAAGCTCAAGGGACTGGGCCTGCTAACACGCGATCCCCGCCAACATGAGCGCAAGAAGTACGGCCAGAAAGGCGCGCGCAAACGCTTCCAGTTCTCCAAGCGTTAAATGGCCGTCAATTCACGTTAATGAACGTTCATTAACGGCCACAATCTATAACTTCGCCGGTTCGCAAATTCCGCTTTGGGCCGCGGATCGGCATCAACCACGAACCTTAAAGGAGGTTTTTTCTGCCGTCGATTAGCATGAAGGAACTGCTCGAAGCCGGCGTTCACTTCGGGCACCAGACCAAGCGCTGGAATCCAAAGATGAAGGAATACATCTTTGGCGAACGCAATGGGATCTACATCATAGATCTGCAAAAAACGCTCAAGTTGTTCAAAGACGCCATGCGCTTTGTGGGCGAAATGGCCGCGCAGGGCAAAACCGTCTTGTTTGTCGGCACCAAGCGCCAGGCGCAGGAAGCGATTTCGGAAGAAGCGCTCCGCTGCCAGCAGTTCTACGTGAACCAGCGCTGGTTGGGCGGGCTGCTCACCAATATGAGTACCGTGCAGCGCTCTATCAAGCGCTTGAAGGACCTGGACGGGATGGCTGCCGAAGGCAACTGGGACGGCCGCGCGAAGAAGGAAATCATCCGCCTCGAGCGGGAGCGCAAGCATCTCAATCAGAACCTGGCCGGCATCAAGGACATGAACGGCCTGCCCGACGTTCTGTTTGTGATCGATTCGAACAAGGAAGCCATCGCGGTCGAGGAGGCGCGCAAGCTCGGAATTCCGGTGGTCGCCGTGGTGGACACCAACTGCGATCCCGATAAAGTAGATTACGTGATTCCCGGCAACGACGACGCGCTGCGCGCCATCCGCCTGTTCACCAATAAGATCGCCGATGCCGTGGTGGAGGGCCGCCAGCTTGCCACCGAGCAGGATTTCGCCGCGGAGAAGATCATCAGCGACGAGACTCCGGTCGAGGAGATCCCGGAGTACGCGCAATACGTGGATCCCAAATACGCCGAGCAGTTGATGAGCGAAAGCATGCCCGACGAGGACCTGCCGTCGATGTCGCTGCCCAAGAAAGGCGCATCCTCGGAACTCGCGGCGGAAGCCGCGCCCGAAGAAGTTCAACGCGAAATTCGTAGCTGAATTCGATAGCCGCGAATGAACGCGAATTCGATGGATTTGCGTTTATTTGCGTTCTTTCGCGGCCTATACACAAAATATGGAAATCAACGCACAACTTGTAAAACAGCTCCGTGACCGGACCGGAGCCGGAATGATGGAGTGCAAAAGCGCACTCACCGAGTCCAAGGGCGACATCGGGGAAGCCGAAGTCATTCTGCGCAAGCGCGGCATCGCGTCGGCGTCCAAAAAATCAACGCGCTCAACCAAACAGGGCGTCATCGCCAGCTACATCCATCCCGGCGCGCAGCTTGGCGTACTCATCGAAGTCAATTGCGAATCCGATTTCGTCGCCCGTACCGACGATTTTCAGGAGCTGGTTCACGACCTGGCCATGCAGGTCGCCGCGGCCGATCCGCAGTTCATCCGTAAAGAAGACGTCACGCCCGCGGTGCTTGAAAAGGAGCGCGACATTCAGCGCGCCCGCGCGCTCGGCGAGGGCAAACCGGAAAAAATGGTCGACAAGATCGTCGATGGCCGGATGGCCAAATTCTACGAAGAAGTGTGCCTCTACGAGCAGCCCTTCATCAAGGAAAACACCACCACCGTGGCCGATCTGATCAAAACCAAGATCGCCAAGCTGGGCGAAAACATCTCGGTGTCAAGGTTCGTACGCTTCAAAGTCGGCGACGCGGCGGGAGAATAACCCGCCAATGCACGCGAATGCACGCAAATCCTAAAATTCGCGCCTATTTGCCTTCATTCGCGGCTGATATCTATGCCTAGGTACTCCCGAATCCTGCTCAAGCTCAGTGGCGAGGTGATGGCCGGCGAAGGATCCTTCGGCATCGACGCGACACGCGTAGCTGCGCTCGCCTCGGAGATCGCCGAAGTCGCGCGGACTGGCGTCCAGATCGGGCTGGTGGTGGGCGGAGGCAATTTTTTCCGCGGCGTCGCCGCCGCCGCCAGGAACATGGATCGCGTCACGGCCGACCACATGGGCATGCTCGCAACCGTGATCAACGCGCTCGCGCTTCAGGACGCGCTTGAAAAACAGGCCGTCCCCACGCGCGTGATGACCGCCATCGAAATGCACGAGGTCGCCGAGCCTTACATCCGTCGCCGCGCCATCCGCCACCTGGAAAAGGGCCGTATCGTGGTTTTCGCCGCCGGAACCTCCAACCCCTATTTTTCGACCGACACCGCCGCCACTCTGCGCGGCCTCGAAATCAAGGCCGAAATCGTCGCCAAGGCCACCCGCGTCGACGGCGTTTACGACATGGACCCGCTCGCCCATCCCGGCGCCGCGCTGTTTCGCGAAATTTCCTACTCCGACGTCCTTTCGAAAAACCTGCGGGTGATGGACGCCTCCGCCGTCGCCATGTGCCGCGATAACCACCTGCCCATCGCCGTTTTCAATTTAAATGTCCGTGGAAATATAATGCGTATGACGATGGGAGAGCCGATCGGTACTCTCATCCACTGAAACTATGAAACCCGAACCAGCAGCCAACACTTTTCAGAGCGTTCGCGACGTCGCCAACCACGCGAAAACGCGCATGGAAAAAGTGCTGACCGATTTGCAGCACGACATGGCGGCCATCCGCACCGGCCGCGCATCGGTGAGCATCTTCGATACCCTCCGGGTCGACTATTACGGCACGCCCACTCCGCTGAATCAGCTCGCCAACCTGCACGTGCCCGACCCGGCCATGATCACCATCCAGCCATGGGACGTCTCGCAGATCGCCGCGATTGACAAAGCCATCCGTACCTCGGATCTCGGCCTGAATCCCGCCAACGACGGAAAGATCCTCCGCGTTCCCATCCCTCCGCTGACGGAGGAGCGTCGCAAGGAGATCGTCAAGCGCCTGCACTCGATCGCCGAAGATCACCGCGTGGCGATGCGCAACATCCGGCGCGACGCCAATGAGCATTTGAAAAAATTGCTGAAAGACAAAACCATCAGCGAAGACGAAGAGCGCCGCGCCCTCGATGAAGTGCAGAAAATGACCGACGGCCACATCCAGAAAATCGACACGGCGTCGAAGGCGAAAGAGAAAGAGATCCTGGAGATCAAGTGAAAACGCTCACCGCGCTGCCGCACCCCGCGCTCATGGTCGGATCTTTAGCGGTCGTCGCCGGCCTGCTGATCGCACGGCCGCCGTTCTGGATTGGATTTCCCGCGGCCATGGCGCTCATTGCGGCATGCGAGCATTCACGGCAAAAGCGCGCCAAGACCGCTCGCCGCCGGCTTCGGACGGAAAGCTGCCGGATTACGTGAACGCGGCGGGAGAGCTCGACCGCTCATCGCGCTTGTCCGTCACATCGACAGCTTACCGCCGGAGCGTCCGCATGTGCGAACCTTTCCATTAGCGGATGGCACTGCTGACCATTTCAGGCGAGCCGGCGTCGCGCTGGGAGGAAGCCGCGAACGGCGCCGCGCGGCTGCTCCAGTTCGAGCTCATCACCGAACCGCGCCTCGAGAAATGGATCACGGAAGAGTTCGGCGAATCGCCGGTTCCCCATCGCGCCTGGAAACCTGCCGTGGTTTCGATCCTCGCGCGTCTCGCCGCCGCGCATCACCTGGTCGTCGCGATTCCCGGCGCCGAATCTCTGTTTACCTCGCAGACCATCGTTTTTCGCGCCGGTATCGTCGCGCCCGAAGCCCGGCGTATCGGGAACGTGATGCTGGACCAGCGCGTGGAACGCCCCGCCGCGCGCAAAATTCTCGACGATCTCGACACGGCGTTGAAAGCGCAGCGCCGGGCCCGCCTCGGCCGCGCCAAAGCGCCTCCCGAATCTTTCGACCTGGTGCTTAACGCCGAACATCTCGACTCCGCTCAGCTCGCCGAAATCCTGCGCGCGGCCGTCTCCGCGCGCGGACTCACCACCGACGATACGCTTCTTTCGAACGCGGCCGAAGCCCAGATCCAGTTTCAGACCCGCATGCAGCTGGCGCGCCACGGCATCGCGCCGGCCGGCCGTGCGAGTATCCGCCACGCTCAATTCGGCCATCCGAGCGAACAATTATTCGCGAATTTACTGGATTTTTACCGGATTCGCTGGGATTATGAACCGCGCAGCTTTCCGCTGCAATGGGATAAGGATGGCAACGTCACGGAAGCCTTCACGCCCGATTTTTACTTGCCGGAATTCGATTTATACGTCGAGCTGACCACCATGAAACAGGCGCTGGTTACGCGAAAAAACCGGAAAATCAAGCTCCTTCGTGCCATTTACCCGCACATAAATATCCAGGTTTTCTATCAAAAAGATTTTCAGGACCTGGTGTTCAAATACGGATTGAAAGCGTCATGAGAATCGTGGCGCACGCAGCCGCGTCGGTGCTCGCGTCGGCGCTCGGCGGATCGCTGTGACCACCCCACCCGGCGTCGAACGCATCCTCTTCACCGAAGAACAGGTCGCCGCGCGCATCCGCGAAGTCGGCCGTGAGATCAGCCAAAAATATCGCGGCCGCGATCTGAAACTGATCGGCGTGCTCAAAGGCGCCGTGTTTTTCCTCACCGAACTCGCCCGCGCCATCGAAATTCCCGTCAAGGTCGATTTCCTAGCCATTTCCAGTTTCAGCGGCTCCGTTCCAGGCATGGTCCGCATCGCCAAAGATCTCGACGATCCCATCGAAGATCAGGACGTCCTGCTGGTTGAAGACATCGTCGATACCGGGTTCACCACGCGATTTCTGCTTCAGACCCTCGCCGGCCGCGCGCCCCGCTCCATCGGGATCTGCACCCTGCTCGACCGCACCGTCCGCCGCATCGTGCAGGTGCCCGTCGATTTCCGCTGCTTCGAAATCCCCGACCGTTTTGTCGTCGGATGCGGCCTCGATTATAAACAGCTCTATCGTAATCTTGGATATATCGCGGTCATGAACCCCGAAAAGACATCCTGAGAAAGACCGAGCCGTCATGCCATCGCTCCGGCGTGTTACATTGACCGAAAGATCTATGCCGATTCTCCGATTGCTGTTTTTCGCCCTTGCTGTTTCTGCCCTCGCCGCGACCCCCGATGCCGCTGCGCTCTTCAAGGCCCGTTGCGCAACCTGTCACGACGGCCCGCCCCAAGCGCGCATGCCCAGCCATGCAGAGCTCGCATCAAAGACGCCGGAGTCCGTTTTCAGTGCCATTACTCAAGGCGCGATGGCGATTCAGGCCGCCGGCCTTTCCGATGAGGAAGATCGCGCCATCGCGACCTTCATCACCGGTAAGGCATTTTCCACGGCCGCGCGTTCCACCGCCGGCCAATGCACCACCGCCGCGCCCGCTTTCAAAATGATCGAAGGCGACTGGTCGGGATGGGGCGGAGATCCCACCAATTCGCATTTCCAAACCAAGCCGGGCCTCGCCGGCTCCGATATTCCCAAGCTCAAATTGAAATGGGCGTTCGGATTCGATAAAGCGACCATGGCGTGGTCGCAGCCCGCAGTCGTGGCCGGACGCCTGTTCGTCGGCAGCGCTTCAGGCGATGTCTACTCGCTCGACGCGAAGACAGGATGCATCTACTGGGACTATCCCGCCGGCGCGAGCGTCCGCACCGCGATCAGCGTCGGCAAGCTTCCCGGCGGCCGATGGGCCGCCTACTTCGGCGACGTCCATGCGACCGCGCACGCCGTCGATGCCGAGTCCGGAAAGCTGCTGTGGAAAGTGAAACTCGACGAGCACCCGGCCGCCCGCATCACCGGTGCGCCGATCCTGGTCAACGGACGGCTGTATGTGCCCATGGCTTCGATCGAAGAAGCCTCCGCCGCCCAGCCCAGTTATGCCTGCTGCACCTTCCGCGGCAGCGTATCTTCCCTCGATGCCGCGACGGGCAAAAAATATTGGCAGAGCTACAGCGTCCTCGATCCCCCGAAGCCATATAAAACCAGCAAGAATGGAACCCAGCTCACGGGCCCGGCCGGCGCGTCGGTCTGGTCCTCGCCGACGGTGGATCTCAAGCGCAAACTGATTTACGCGTCCACGGGAAATTCGTATACCGGAGTCAGCATCAACACGAGCGATTCGATTCTCGCCTTCGACATGAATACCGGCCGCCTCGTCTGGGCGAGCCAAGTCCAGCCCAAGGACAATTTCGTGATCGGCTGCCCACGCGGGCCGCAGTGCGATTCCGACGACGACGGCCCCGATTTCGATTTCGGCACCTCGCCGGTGCTGCGCACACTCCCCAACGGCAAGGACATCATTATCGCGGGGCAGAAATCCGGCGTGGCCTGGGGACTCGACCCCGATAATCGCGGGAAGATTCTGTGGCAGGTGCGGCTCGGCCAGGGCAGCGCCCTCGGCGGCGTCGAATGGGGCCACGCGGCGGACAACCACACCGCCTATATCGCCATCTCGGATCGGATTGTGCGGGAAGGCGCCAAACCAGGGCT
>JASHWA010000332.1 GCA_030044325.1 Bryobacteraceae bacterium | reverse complement strand
TTGCGGAGTAGAATTGATCGAATTCCCGATGCCGCTATCTGCTGGCGACAAGCTCGGTCCCTACGAAATCCTCGCCGCGGTCGGCGCGGGTGGGATGGGCGAAGTGTATCGCGCCCGCGATACACGCCTCGGCCGCGATGTCGCGATCAAAATTTCCGCCGAACAATTCACCGAGCGCTTCGAACGCGAAGCGCGAGCGATCGCCGCCCTGAATCATCCCAATATTTGCCATCTCTACGACGTCGGCCCGAACTATCTGGTGATGGAGCTGGTCGACGGCTCCCCGCTCAAAGGACCGTTGCCCGTTGAAAAAACCGTCGAATACGCCGGGCAGATTCTGGATGCTCTCGATGCCGCGCACTCAAAAGGCATCACGCATCGGGATCTGAAGCCGGGGAACATTATGCTGACGAAATCCGGGATCAAGCTGCTCGATTTCGGGCTCGCCAAGCAGTCGGCGCCGCTCAAGGAGACCGACGCCACCACACCGATGACGGGCCAGGGCCAGATCCTCGGGACGCTGCAATACATGTCGCCCGAGCAGCTTCAAGGCAAAGAGGCCGACCGGCGCAGCGACCTGTTTGCCTTCGGCTGTGTGCTGTACGAAATGCTGACGGGCAAGCGAGCGTTTCAGGGCGAGAGCGCGGCGAGCGTCATCGCCGCGATTCTGGAGCGCGAGCCCGCTCCGCTCGAAATAGCGCGGCCGCTCGATCGTGTGGTGCGACGGTCCCTCGCCAAAGATCCCGACCAGCGTTTCCAAACCGCCCGCGATCTGAAAGCCGCGCTTTCGTGGGCGCTAGACGGGCCGACGCCCACGGCCACGATTCCGCGCGTAAATAGGACGCCGTGGCTCATGGCCGCCGCGATCGTGCTTGCCGCATTGGGGGTCGCCTGGTGGCGAGCCGCCGCGCGTTCCAGCCAGCCGCCACTTCGCCCGCTGGTCCAACTGGACGTCGATCTTGGAAACGACATTCTGGTTGGCCAAGAATCGCCCGTCATTTCGCCGGACGGCACGCGCATCGCCTACGTCTCGCGTGGCCGCGTGTTCGCTCGCAGGCTGGATCAACCTCGCGCGGAAGAACTGAATGGAACGTTGGGCGCAAGCCACCCGTTTTTCTCGCCCGACAGCCAGTGGATCGCATTCTTCGCGGAAGGACGCCTCAAGAAAATCCGAGCCGACGGAGGTTCCCCCGCGGACCTGTTGACCGACATGACCGGCCTGAATTCTCTGGCAGGTGGAACATGGGGCGAGACCGGCATCATCGTGTCACCCGGCAACAGCGGACTTCATCGGATTCCTCCGGAAGGTGGCACTCCCGTGAAATTGACGGATCTCGAACGTGGTGAGATCCGCCATGCATGGCCTCAGATTCTGCCCGGCGGGAAGTCCGTTCTGTTCACCGCTTACCGGGGCGGAACCGACCAGGACGACATTGAGGTTGTGTCGCTCGCGAATCGTCAGCGTAAAGTCATCTATCGGGGACACGCCGCCTTCGGCCGGTACGCCCCAGGCAGCCACCTGCTGATTACCAAGCCAAACAGTTTGGACAGCCCCGACCGGAGCGCCTCCTCACTTTTCGTCATCCCGTTCGATCTGGAACGGCTGGAGATCCATGGAACGGCAGTGCCGCTGCTTCAATCTCTTAGCAATGGGTACACCGGTCACCTTCCGGTGGATTTCTCCACGTTGCCGCCAGAGCCGGGGGTAGCGATCTACCGGCGCGGCGTTCGCACCGCCGCCGGTCCCATACAACTGTTCGACGCTTCCGGCAAGATCCGGCCGGTATTGTCGAAGTCGGAAGTGTATCGCTATCCGACTTTCGCGCCCGACGGGAAGCGGCTCGCAGTGATCCTCGGGCAAGATCTCTACGTGTACGACATGCCGCGCGACATCACCACGCGGCTGACTTTTCAGGGCGAAGCACAAGGTAACACGACGTGGACTCCCGATGGCCGGTACATCGTATTCCGAGCGGTCGCAGGAATGGAGTGGACCCGCACCGATGGCGGCGAGACGCCGCGGCATCTGAATCAGTCCGCCGACTTCCAATTCCCTCGTTCGTTTACGCCCGACGGGAAGCGTCTGATCTACACCGAGTACCGCACCGCCGGGTTCGATCTCTTGACGGTTCCGGTGGAGTCCGATGCAAACGGACTTCGCGCCGGCCATCCCGAGGCATATCTGGACTCGCGATTCAACATGCGCGACGGAGCCTTCTCTCCCGACGGCAAATGGGTCGCGTATTTTTCCGACGAGTCGGGCTCCTACGAGGTTTACGTGCGGTCCTTCCCGGACCACGGCGCGAAATGGCAGATCTCGAGCGGCGGTGGCATGTATCCGGAATGGTCGCGTACCGCGAACGAGCTTTTCTTTCACAACTTCGACGGCCGGCTCATGGTTGCGTCGTATTCGGTGAACGGGGACGTTTTCATTCCCGGGAAGGTTGCGCCCTGGTCGCAAATCCCAGTCGTTTTCGGCAGCGTGAACGTACGGGATTACGATCTCGCGCCGGACGGCAAACACGTGGCCGTCTCCGCGCCGGCAGGCTCGGAAAACGCTGACAGTCACGTCGTCTTCCTGTTCCACTTCTTCGACGAGCTGCGCCGGAGAGTTCCCGCAAAATGAACCCGCAGCAGACCGTCGCGCATTACCGGATCACCGGCACGCTCGGCGACAAAGGAATTACTCAATATGCGACTTACGCTCAATAGCCAGGTCCGACAGGGCGTGCTTGTGATCCGCTGCAAGGGGCGCATCTCATTCGGTCCCGAAGTGGAGGCGCTGGAAGCCGAGGTTCACCAGCGCACCAGGATTGCCGGCACGGACTTCATGACGGTGAAGCATGTGATCGTTAACCTGGGCGAGGCGGAGTACGTCGACAGCTCCGGATTGGGCGCCTTGATTCGCCTGTTGAGCGTTTTTCGCGGGGCCGGCGGCGATGTTAAACTCTGCGACTTGTCTCCGGCTGTGGCCAAGGTGATCGAACTCACCAATCTCGAAACGCTGTTCCCGCCTTGCAAAACCGAAGCGGATGCGATGGCCGCGTTTGCGCGTGGGCCGCGCGAGGCGGGCGAAGGCACTGGATCGAAAACCAGAATCGTATGCATCGACCCGTCAACCAATCTGCTGGCAGGGCTCAGCGCGCTGCTCACGCGCTCTGGTTATGAAGTCTTCACGACACGATTCGTCGGTGAAGCCGGGACGCTGGTCCGAGCCATCGAACCGAGGATTGTCATTTCCGGGCGCACCGGGCGCAAAGGGGACAACCTGAGCAGCCACACGAGAATTGGGGCGGTCATGAGTGTCCCGCATGAGAATTTTCGCGAATCGAACGCACTCATCCTTCGAATGCCGAGAAACGCGAGAGCCGTCGCTCCGGGGATTCCGTATCACGTGACCCAGCGGGGTACGAATCGTCAGCCGGTCTTTTTCGCCATCGCAGACCGGAAACTCTATCTGCAACTCATCCGCGAGAACCTGGCCGAGGCGGAGGTCCGCGTCCTGGCCTACTGCTTGATGACCAATCATGTCCACTTCATC
>JASHWA010000036.1 GCA_030044325.1 Bryobacteraceae bacterium | reverse complement strand
TGTGCAGCCACGCGCCGATCTGCTTCGGCATCGCGCGCCCGAAACCGCGTCCCCCGCCCGACTCCTGCGCTTTGGCCAGATACGACACCACCACCAGCCCGCCGCCCAGCGCCTTGAAAAAGCCGCGCCGCCCGAACGAAAAATTGTACGCGGGCCCGGCCATTAACTCGTAGCGTTCCGGTTCCATCGGGATCATGCTGGCCTCCGCATCTTCAGCGATGCCGAGCGCAGCGCCGCCACCACCCGCGGATACGTTCCGCAGCGGCATACGTTGCCCTGCATCGCCTGAACGATTTCCGCTTCGCTCGGGTTGGGATTGCGTTTGAGCAGCGCCGCGCCGGAAACGATCATTCCCGGCGTACAATACCCGCACTGCATCGCGTCGGCTTCGAGGAACGCTTCCTGCAACGGATGCAGCCGGCCGTTCTCGCCGAGTCCCTCGATCGTCGTGATCCGCTTTCCCGCCGCTACCGACAGCCTGGTCTGGCAGGATCGCGCCGCCCGATCATCCAGCATCACCGTGCACGCGCCGCACTGCCCTTCGCCGCATCCATATTTAGTGCCGCTGAGATCCAATTCGTCGCGCAGCACCGTCAGCAACATCCGCTCCGGCTCGGCATCCACCGAATGCCGCACGCCGTTTACCACGATTTCGCTTGACATAATCGCCTCCAAGAGGTTGCTCGAAAAGGGACTGTCCCACTTGAAAATGCCGATAAGCCGCACAATCCGCGGAAGAAGGGGACTGTCCCCTGGTGCCGATCGACTCGCGACCGTCAACACCGTCGGCGGACTGTCCCCTTCTTCCGCCCGTCCAGAATGCGCACACATATCGCCGCCCCTTCTGGACCTCACGGGCCGAACCCGCTCCAACCGGTGCGTCAAGTATATCAACGCCGAGCTCTCTGTCCCCTTCTTCGAGTACCCTCCTAAAGTCGAGTATATTACTCCGCGAAGTATATACTTGATGTCGTGGCCCCGAGTCTTCAAGACGCGTCCAAAGAGCTGATCGTGCGCAACATCGATGGCAAGAACGTCACCGTTCCCCTCGATCGCGACCGCATCGCACTCGGCCGCTCCAGCGTGAACGAACTGTGCTATCCCGACGACGCCGGCCTTTCGCGCCAGCACCTGGCCCTCTCCCGTGCCGATGGCCTCTGGTTCGTCGAAGATCTGGGCAGTAAGAACGGTACCCTGCTCAACGGCAAGCGTGTCGAGAACAAAATCCGCTTCAAGCCCGGCGACCGCATTTCCGCCGGACATCTCACGATCGAGTTCGCCGATGTCGCCGTTCCCTCCGAAAATACCGTCGTCTTTGTCGATCACGGCGAAAGTTTTTCCAGCTCTTCCACCACCGTCGTCGCCAATCTCGACGCCGTGCTCGGCCCGCAGGTGGAGGACACCAATAAGACCTACGTGATGCAGGGCAGCCCGCAGATGCGCGCGCTGATTCGCGCCGGGCGCGAACTGGCCGGCCATCGCCCGCTCGGCGAACTGTTCCAGGTGATCATGGATCTTTCCGTGCAAGCGGTGAACGCGGGCCGCGGCGTGCTGATGACGCTCGAAAACGGGCAGCTCGAAATGCGCGCGCATCGCGGCGAGGGATTCAAGATCTCCTCCACCGTGCGCGATCGCGTGCTCACCGAAAAAGCCTCCCTGCTGGTCCGCGACGCCCAGCTCGATCAGGCCCTCCGCGATCACATGAGCATCGTCGAACAGAAGGTCCGCAGCATGATCGCCGTTCCGCTGCAAACCAACGATCGCGTCATCGGCCTGATCTACGTCGATTCGCCGCACCTGATCCGCGAATTCTCGCGCGAGGATCTGAATCTGCTCACCGTCATGGCCAACGTCGCCGCCATCCGCATCGAACACGCCCGCTTGAACGAAATAGAAGAAGCCGAACGCGCCATGGCCCGGGAAATGGAGCAGGCCGCCGTAATCCAGAAAGCGCTGCTGCCGTCCGAGCCGCCCAAAGTCCCCGGTATGGATCTCGCCGGAAAAACCACCGCGTGCCGCACCGTCGGCGGTGATTATTTCGATTTTCTTCCCTTTCCCGACGGCCGCGTCGGCCTGCTGGTCGGCGACGTCGCCGGTAAAGGAATGCCCGCCTCCCTGCTCATGTCGAGCCTGCAGGCGCGCGTGCAGGTTCTGTTTGAAGAAGCCGACGATCTGGCGCGCAAGATCACCCGGCTCAACAAGGCCATCTGCGCGAATTGTCCCGATAATCGTTTCATCACTTTTTTCATGACGGTGATCGATCCGGCGACGGGGGCGCTGGTTTACACCAACGCGGGCCACAACCCTCCGCTGCTGGTTCGCGCCGGGGGCGGTTTCGATAAACTCGCCGGCGGCGGCGTCATTCTCGGGATTCTGCCCGTCGCCACTTACAAAGAAACCGTCACACAGATGCAGCCCGGCGACATTCTGGTCATGTTCAGCGACGGTGTCACCGAAGCCGTGAATCCGCAGGATGAAGATTTCGGCGAAGAGCGCCTCGCCGGGCTGGTCGCATCCCTGCGCGATAAACCCGCGGCGCAGATCATCGAATCGGTCGAAGCCGCCGTAAACCAATTCACCCAGGGCGCGCCCCCCGCCGACGATATCACCGTCGTCGTCGCGCGCAGATTGTAATGGACTCGCGTTCATTCGCGTTTATTCGCGGCTAATATAATGGTTCAGAAGTGCCACGGCGAACCAAAATCACGCTGATCAGCTTCACCGACGACATCTATTGCATCGGTCCGCGCCGCATCTCCGCGCAACTCAAGCGCCACGGCTTCCCCGTCGATCTGGTTTTTCTTCGCCCCACCGATTTTTGGGGGCAAACCAAACAGCGATTCAGCAAGACCTACGATAACGGCGACCTGCCCGAATCGCTGTACCGCCAGTTGATCCACCTTTGCCGCGACAGCGCCATCGTCGGCTTCAGCGTCTGGACCCATCAGGCCGAGCAGGTCACCCTCATCACCGATCGCCTCAAAAAAGAGATCGGTGCGCTGGTCGTCTGGGGCGGAATTCATCCCACCAGTTACCCCGAGGACGCCGTCCGCGCCGCCGGCGCCATCTGCATGGGCGAAGGCGATGTGAGCTTCTTGAAGCTCGCCGAAGCCATCGAATCCGGCCGCGATTACCGCACCACCGCGGGCTTCTGGTTCCTCGAAAACGATGCCATCATCCGCAATCCCGGCGAGCCCCTCGCGGAGAATCTGGACGAGCTCCCCTTCATGGATTTCGAGTTCGACCAGCACTGGATCAACGATCACGGCACCCTGCGCCGCATGAATCTGCGCCTCATGAAGCGCTATTACGGCGCAAAGCTGTGGACCATGTTCAGCCAGGGCTGCCCCTACAAGTGCACCTTCTGCTCCAACGACGTTTTGATCGATCTCGACCGCGATTACCGGCGTTTCCGCAAACATTCGGTCGATTATTTTTTCGCGGAAATCAATTATGTTCTGTCGAAATACAAATACATTCAGAACATCGTCATCGATGACGACGCGTTCATGTTTCTCCCGCTGAACGTCATTCTGGAATTCGCGAAAAAATACAAGGAGCAGTTCGATATTCCCCTGTTTGTCACCGGAATCATTCCCGCCTCCATCGACCGGCGCAAATTCGAGGCCCTGATCGACGCCGGGATGATCAAGGCGCGCATGGGCGTGCAGTCCGCCAACGCGCGCATCATGAAGGAAGTTTTCGTGCGCCCGCAGCACGATCACAAAGTGCTCCTGGGCTCCCAAATCGCGCACGACCATCGGCGCAAGATGGCGCCCGTTCAGTACGACCTCATCGTCGACAATCCCTGGGAGCATCCCGAAGAGCTCAAGGACACCCTGCGCCTGGTCTCCGCGCTAAAGCCGCCCTATACCTTCGCCATCAACTCCCTCACGCTGCTGCCCGGAACCACGATTTATCGCATGGGCGAAGAAGCCGGCCACACCAAGAAAGACCAGAAAATCACGCTTGCCTCCTACGTCAATTTCATGCCCACGGAGCTCAACTTGACGCTCGCCGCCCATAACATCGGGCGCGTTCCCCAATGGTGGATCCAGCGCGTACTCGCTCGCGATTACGGCGATCGCACCATCACCATGAAGCAATACCCGCGCATCGGCGCGCTGATCTCCATGCTCGGTCTCGCCAAAAAAATCGTCCACGGCATTTCGCGCCGCGACATCTCCGCCATCCCTCGCCCGCTCGACCTCATCGCCGGAAAAATCTTCGTCCGCGCCAAAGGTCGAAAAATCGGACCGCCCTCCGTCCCCAAAGAACACGAGCACGGATTGCCCAAACCCACCCCCCGCCTGCGCCACGCTTCGCCTTCCGGATTGATCGGCGTGGATCTGCGGGCCTCGGCGGCGAAAGTCAGCCTCGAATCGTAGTCCAGATAATTCCGCCGGTCAGCGCCACCATCACCACCGCAGTCGACCAGGCTACCGCATTCTGCCAGAAATTATTGGTAAATTCCTGCATAATTCTGCGGCGATTAATCAGCATCAGCATGTAAAACAGGACAAACGGCAGCAAAACGCCGTTGAGCACCTGCGAAAACAGAATCACCTTCAACAGCGGCATGCGCGGGATCAGCACGAATCCCGCTCCGCAGGCGATCAGCAGCGTGTACAGCCAGTAAAAAATCGGCGCCTCGGAAAAGCGCTTCTCGACGCCCGATTCGAAGCCCAGCCCCTCGCAGATGTTGTACGCCGTCGCCAGCGGCAGAATCGCCGCCGAAAGCAGCGACGCATTGATCAGTCCCACCGCGAACAATAACGACGCAAACTGGCCGGCGAACGGTCGTAAAGCCTGCGCCGCCTGCCCCACGTCGGTGAGTTCGCCGTGGCCGCTTTTGTAAATCGTCGCCGCGCACGCCACCACGATAAAAAACGCGATCACGTCGGTCACGATGCAGCCCACGATCACGTCCCACCGGCTCAGCGAATAATGCCGCGAATCCACGCCTTTTTCCACAATCGACGCCTGTAAATAAAACTGCATCCACGGCGTGATCGTCGTCCCGATCAATCCCACGATCATCACCAGGTATCCCGGCTGATTGCTCCACTGCGGAACCATCGTGTCGTGCAGCGCCAGCTTCCAGTCCGGTTTCGCCAGAAACGCCGAAACCGGGTACGCGAAATAGATCAGCGACAAAATAATCAGCAGCCGCTCCACCGGCTTGTATCGCCCGCGCACAATCACCACCCACACCAGCGCCGCCCCGATCGGCACCACGATGTACCGGCTCGCTCCAAACACCGCGAACCCCGAGGCGAGCCCGGCAAACTCCGCCGCGATATTCCCGAAATCCGCCAAACTCAAAATACTCATCGTGACGAACGTCGCGCGCAGCCCGAACTCTTCGCGAATCAAATCCGACAGTCCCTTGCCCGTCACCGCGCCCATCCGCGCCGCCATTTCCTGCACCACGATCAGCGCGATCGTGGTCGGAATCAGCGTCCACAGCAGCATGTATCCGAACTTGGCGCCCGCCTGCGAATAAGTGAGGATGCCGCCGGGGTCGTTATCGACGTTGGCGGTGATGAACCCCGGTCCCAGCACTGCAAACAGCGCCAGTAACCGGTATTTCACCATCGACAGGTTCGCCGTCCGCCGCACCAGCGGACGCGGGATGGAGTGTTCGCCGCGCAATTTTCCAGGGTACTACACGACTCCGTCAGCGCAGCAAAATTTTTTGCCGGCCCAATGAGATTGCCTCCACGCTGCCGCGGAGATCTGCGTCAAAATAGCGGGTCCCCATGCGTTCGAACCTTGCCGCGGCTCTGATCCCGATCGTCACTGTGCCGCAGATCCGCGCTCAGCCCGCCGTCCCCAAATTCGAAGTTGTCTCGATCCGCCCCTGCCGCCCCGGCACGCCTAACACGCGCAGCGACAATAAACCCCCCACCGGCCCCACCGAAATCCTGACCATCAACTGCCAGACCCTCCACCGTCTTATCGAAGATGCCTACGACGCATACGCCACGGGAAACCTCAGGTTTCGCGGAAATCCCGTGCCCATCGAGGGCGCCCCGGCATGGGTCCGCACCGAACGCTACACCATCGAAGCCAAAGCCGAGACCCCGCAAACCCGCGGCGCCATGCATGGTCCCATGCTCCAGCACATCCTCGAAGACCGCTTCAAGCTGAAGCTGCACCGCGAGCCGCGTGAAGTTCCCGTCTACCTGCTGACCGTCGCCAAAGGCGGCCCCAAGCATCTCCAGCCGGCGAAGCCCGGAGCTTGCCTGGCGTGGGATCTCGATCATCTCCCGGCCCTGCGACAGACCGGCAATGACTCGCTGTGCGGAATCGTCGGCCGCCGCATCAGCGCCGGCACAGCCGAGCTCGAAATTTTCGGCACGACCATGGCGAATTTCGCCGAGCAGCTTCAGATCCTCGTCGACCGCGACGTCATCGACCAAACCGGAATTCCCGGAACCTTCGACATCCACGTGGAAATGCCCGTCGAAGACCTCGCCGCCGATCCCTCCGCCGCCCGTCCGGATGATGCGCCGCGGCCACCCCTCGACGAAGCTGCGCTGGCTTTCGCCGCCCTCCGCCAACTCGGCCTGAAACTCGACTCCGCCAAAGGCCCCGGCGAGATCTTCGTCATCGATCGCATCGAAAAACCCTCCCAAAACTGACCCCGCGATTCGATAAGATTGACGGCAAATGCGAATCATCCTCTTCTTGTCGCTCGCCGCGTGTCTCTTCGCTCAGCCCGGCTCCGGCCTCCAGCAGTTCATCAGCGTCAACGATCCCGTCGTCGCCCTGGTGCACGTTCGCGTCATCGACGGAACCGGCGCGCCCGCCGCTGAAGATCAGACCATCGTCATCGATCATGGAAAAATTGCCGCCGTCGGCGGCGCCGCGGCCACTTCCATCCCTCCCGGCGCGCATCGTATGGATCTCGCGGGCGACACCGTGATTCCCGGCCTCGTCGGCATGCACGAGCATCTTTTTTATCCCTCCGGCGAGGGCATCCCCATCTACAACGAGCAGGCCTTCAGCTTCCCCCGCCTGTACCTTGCAAGCGGCGTCACCACCGCGCGCACCGCCGGAAGCATGGAGCCGTTTACCGATTTCAACGTCAAAAGTCTGATCGATTCCAACCGCGCGCCCGGCCCCGATTTCTACATCACCGGTCCGTATCTTGAAGGCGCCGGCTCGCCCTTCGAGCAGATGCACTATCTCACCGGCACGGACGACGCGCGCCGCACCGTCGATTATTGGGCGTCCGAAGGCGCAACGTCATTTAAGGCCTACATGCACATCACGCGCGCCGAGCTTTCCGCCGCGGTCGAACAAGCGCACAAGCTGCGTCTCAAAGTCACCGGCCATCTCTGCGCGGTCGGATTCCGCGAAGCCGCGGCCATCGGCATCGATAATCTCGAGCACGGCATCGAGGTCGATACCGAGTTCGATCCCGGCAAGCAGCCCGATGTTTGTCCCTCGCAAAATCTCACGCGCGACACCTTGGTCAAGCTCGATATCAAATCGTCCCCCGTCCAGGAAATGATCCGCGACCTGGTCCGCCACAACGTCGCCGTCACCTCTACGCTGGCGGTCTTCGACGCCGGCGCGCCGCATCGCCCTCCGTTCGACCCGCGCATGATCGATGTCCTCACCCCGCAAGGCGCGATTACCTATCTCGCCGCGCGCACCCGCGCGACCGATTCTTCGAGCGCCGCCGCTCTTGAAGCGCTCAAGAAAGAAGAGCAGTTCGAATATGAGTTCTCCAAAGCCGGCGGCATGCTCATGTCCGGTGTCGATCCCACCGGAAACGGTGGCGCGATGGCCGGATTCGGCGATCTGCGCAACCTGGAATTGTTGGTCGAAGCCGATTTCACGCCGGTCGAAGCGGTCAGAATCGCCACGCTCAACGGCGCCAAGTGGCTGAACGCGGAAGATCGAATCGGCTCGATTGAAACCGGCAAACAGGCCGATTTAGTCGTGATCCAGGGCAACCCCGTCGCGAAAATTTCCGACGTCCGCAACGTCCGCATCGTCTTCAAGCAAGGCGTCGGCTACGATCCCCAAAAGCTGATCGACTCCGTCAAACACACCGTCGGACTGCATTGAGATAAGCGGCCGCCGTCACGCCGCGGGCTTTCACCGCTCTTTCTACCGGTCCCCCGCCCGCCCGATTTACCGGTGCGCCGCAATGCTCGTCGCGCGCATCCTTTAGGCATGCACAACAGTTTGACCAGTCTTTCCGACGAATTGGCCGCCGTGGTGGAGCGCACCGGCGCGAGCGTTGCCGCCGTCTACGGCGGCGGCCGCATGCCCGCCAGCGGCGTTCACTGGAAACCCGGCCTCCTCGTCACCGCCGCTCATTCCCTGCGCCGCGATGAAGAGATTCGCGTGGGGCTGGCCAACGGCGGCGCCATCGCCTCCCAGCTTCTCGGCCGCGACCCCGGCACCGATCTCGCCGTCTTGAAAATCGATCCCGACGCGCTGCCCGCCCTCTCCGCTGCGCGCGCGTCCAGTCCCCGCACCGGCGAAATCGTGCTCGCCGTCGGCCGTCATCGCGATATCGGCGTCTGTGCGGCCATGGGCGTCTTGAGCGTCATCGGTCCCGCCTATCAGACCTGGCGCGGCGGAAAACTCGACGCCTTTCTCCGTCTCGATCTCGAGCTTTATCCCGGCTGCTCCGGCGCTCTGGTGGTCGATTCGCGCTCGAACGCGCTGGGAATCGCCACCCCCATCCATTCGCGCTTCGCCCCCGTCGCCATTCCCGCGCAAACCGTCGATCGCGTCGCCGCCGAGATCGCCCGCCGCGGTTACGTCGCGCACGGATATCTTGGCGTCGGCATGCAGCCGGTCGCGCTTCCCGACGGCGGCGGTTTGATCGTCATCAGCGTCGAAAAAAACAGCCCCGCCGCGCAGGCCGGATTCGTCATCGGCGATATCCTCATCGCCCTCGACCAAAAACCCGTCCGCGACACCCGCGATGTCCAGATGTTTCTCACCCCCGACAATATCGGCAGAACCGTTCGCGCCTCCCTTCTGCGCGGAGGCGAGCGCAAAGAGCTCGACCTGTCCGTGGGAGAAAGAAACCAGTGAGCCATTTCGGAACGGTCGCCGAAAAGCTGCGCCGCTCCACCGTGCGCATCGACGGTTCCGGTTCCGGCGTGATCTGGGCGCCCGGCGCCGTCGTCACCAACGCGCACGTCGCGCGAACAGACCGCGCGAAGATCGAAACGTGGAACGGCCGCACCGTCGAAGCCGTCCTCGAAAAGCGCGATCCGCGGCGCGACCTCGCGCTCCTCCACGCCCCCTGCGACGCCCCCGCGATCCAGCCGGGCGATTCCGATGCGCTGCGCGCCGGCCAGATCGTCCTCGCCGTGGGAAACCCTCTCGGATTCGTCGGCGCGCTTTCCACCGGCGTGATCTACGGCCACGGCCCCGTGCGCGGATTGGGCCGCCACAACTGGGTGCTCGCCGATCTGCGCCTGGCGCCCGGAAATTCGGGCGGTCCGCTGGCCGATTCTGAAGGCCGCCTCGTCGGAATCAACACCATGATCGCCGGCCGCCTCGCGCTCGCCGTCCCGGCCAACGCCGTCGCCGAATTCCTAACCTCCGCGCGCGATCGCGTGATGCTCGGCGTCACTCTGCGCGAGATCCCCCGCGCCGGTTTGCTGATTCTCGAAGTCGCCCCCGGCTCGCCCGCCGCTCGTGCGTCGCTTCTTGCGGGCGATATTCTCGTCGGCATCACTCCCGGCGAGCTGCACGCGAGCATCGCCGGCAGCCCGATTCTTCGTCTGCGCTTCACTCGCGGCGGCAATCCCCACATTCGCGAGGTCGCCGTGCGCCTGCGCCCCGCCGAGGCCGCCGCGTGACCCGAATCCTCGCCGTTACCCCCTCCGCCCTGCTGCGCGCCGGCCTGGCGTCCATCGCCCACGTCGCCGCCTCGGCCTCCAACCTCGAGGAAGCGCTCGCCCTCGCCGCCGAAATCCATCCCGATCTCATGATCGTCGAATGCGATGAGCGCTCCATTCATGAAGTCATCGCCACTGCCGGAGAATCGCCGCCCATTCTGCTCCTTTCGAGCGAACCCGAACCAGCCTGGATCGCCGCCGCCCTGCGCGCCGGCATTCGCGGCGCCCTTCCCCGCGATGCTCCCCAAGCCGAAATCGCCGCCGCCATCGAAGCCGCATCGAGCGGCCTCATCGTTCTCCATCCCGATTGGATCGGCGAAGTTTTTGCGCATCGCGTGGTGGCCGCGCCAGCCGCCGAACCCCTCAGCCCGCGCGAAATCGAAGTCCTGCGCCTCATGGCCGAGGGCGCCAGCAACAAAACCATCGCCTGGAAACTCCAGATTTCCGGCCACACCGTAAAATTCCACGTGAACTCCATTCTTTCGAAAATGAACGCCGGCAGCCGCACGGAAGCCGTCATGCTCGGCCTCCGCCGCGGCCTGATCCCCCTGTAAGCAAACTGGCGCACCATTAACATTCTTGCTTGTCCGCGGGATTCGCAGTAAGCTGCAAGCAGGAGGGGCTCTTATGAGACTCCTGCGTTTCGTACTCATTCTTTCTCTTGCCCCCGCCATTACCTTCGCGCAACGTGGAGGGGGTGGTCACGGCGGAGGCGGTGGCGGCCACTCGATCGGAGGCGGCGGCGGATTCCATGGCAGCGCGATCGGAGGCGGCGGATTCGGCGGTGCGCGCAGCGTGGGCGGCGCAGGTTTTTCCGGCGCCGCCGGCGCATTCCGCGGCGGAGTGAATGGAGCCTTTCGCGGCGGCTACGGTGGCTATGGCGGCTACGGCGGCTACGGAAGATACGGTTACGGATACGGCCGCTTCGGATTCGGAATCGGCTTTGGCTGGCCGTATTGGGGCTGGGGATGGGGCTGGCCGTACGGTTGGGGATACGACGATTGCTTCTGGAACGATTGCGGCTACGGTTATAGCGGTTACTATGCACCATCCTACGGCTATCCCTATGATTACGGTTACGGTGGCTATGGCTCCAATTACATTGCGCAGCAGCAGCTCCCGGTGGTCATCAATCAGAACTACCCGCCGCCGCAGCAATCGTATTACGCCAATTCGACGCCCGATTATTACCTGATCGCGTTTACTGATCACACCATCCAGGCCGTGACCAGCTATCATGTCGAAGGCGACCAGTTCGTCTTCACCACGCGCGACCACGTGGATAAACGCGTCCCGCTGTCAACCGTCGATCGCCAGTTCACCGCCCAGATCAATCGCGACCGCCGCGTCGATTTCCGTCTGCCGCCCGCCCAACAGCCGCGGCAGTAAAGCATTTCCACCGTCGGGAGGCGCACTCGACTACCTAGCGCAGTCCTCGCCTCCAGGTCAGATCGAACCGTTTTGAGGCGCGAGAGTCGTGGAGCGCGTTGGTTATCCGTTTACCGAAAAAGCCGCGGGGCGCAATCGGCAGCCGCCAGCCGTCAGGCTACGGTTCGCCGGCGTCGCATCGGACCACCATTCACAGCCGCAAGCGCAGGGTTGAGTCTCCACTCATTCCGTCCGCAAAGCCGTCGCCGCATCGATCCGCACGGCTTTGATCGCCGGAATCGCCGTCCCCCCGAGCGTCATCGCCACGCACAGCGCGATCGCTGCGGCAAACGTCGCGAAGTCGCCCGGATCGACGCCTGCCAGCAGCGCTCGAAGCTCGATTCCCGCGCCGTAAGCGGCCCCCGCGCCGATCGCAATTCCGATCCCGGAAAGCATCAGCCCGTCACGTACAATCATGTGCACGATATCGCCCGCGCGCGCGCCCAGCGCCATCCGCACCCCGATCTCCTGCGTTCGCGTCGAAACGGCGAACGAAAGCAGCCCGTGAATGCCGACCGCCGCGAGCAAAAACGCGATCGCGGCAAATGAACCCAGCGCCGTCAGTTGTACTCGCCGGGGGGTGGTCTGGCTGTCGACGATATCGGAGAGCGTGAGGACATCCGAGACGGGTTGCTCTGCATCGATCGCGTGGATGATGCGGCGCAACACCGGGGCAAGCGCGCGGACATCGCCGGTCGCGCGAATCACCAGCGCTTTGGGAACGTAGAACGGCGAAATTTTGTCGCCGTCGAATTGTTCATAAGGCAGGTACACCTGTGGCGCGCTCGAGCGCTCGAGACCGCGCATACGCACATCATTGACCACACCCACCACCCTGCGATCCGTATTGCCGAAATTGAACCGCCGGTCGAGCGGATTTTCGCCCGGCCAGTATTTCCGCACGAAAGATTCGCTGACCACGGCTACGCGCAGCGCTTCATGCGTATCCGATTGCGCCACATCGCGTCCGGCAAGCAGCCGGATGCCCATCACCGAAAAAAATCCCGGCGTGACAAAACGCATGCAGGCGTTCTCGCGCGCCGACAGCGGCTCCGGGTGATCTGGCACGTCCACCGGCCAGACCCCGCCGGGCATCGTCATCGGCAGACCGGTCGCATAGGCCGCGCCGGCCACGCCCGGAATTTGTTTCGTCTCGTCGAGCACGCGCTCGTAGAACCGATCGCGCGCCGCGTCGTTTTGATACTTCGGCATGGGGAGCGACGTGCGCAGAGAGAGAACGTTTTCAGCGTGGAACCCCGGATCGGTGCGCTCGACGCGCCACAGCGCGCGCACAAACAACCCGCAAACGACCAGCAGGGTTACTGAACCGGCAACCTCGGCGATCACCAGCGCCGCACGCAGCCGTTCGCGCCGCCCGCCACCCGAGCGAGCCGATTCCTGCAAGCCCCCCGCGTCGCGGCTGCGGCTGGCGCGCAGCGCCGGAAAGGCGCCGAAGCCGATCCCGGTGGAAAGCGTGACGGCGGAGGCAAACACCAGGACGCGCCAGTCGATTGCGGGCATTTGAGCGATCGGCAGTTGCACCGGAATCAGGCGCACGAACAACGGCAGCGACGCAGCCGCGATCGCCACACCCAGGACGCCCCCGGCGATCGCCAGTACCACGCTTTCGGTCAGCATCTGGCGTACCAGCCGCTCGCGTCCGGCGCCCAGGGCGGCGCGTACCGCGAGCTCCTTGCGGCGCATCATCGCTCGCGAGAGAAGAAGATTTGCGAGATTGGTGCACGCGATCAGCAGAACGCACGCCGCTGCGCCGAACAGCGCCACCAGCAGAGAAGCCGCCTGCGAACGCCGGTCGTCGCGAATCTTCTCGACCGTGATGCCGACGCGCGCGAGTTCCTTGGGATAGCTGCGCTGCATTTGCGCCGCGATGGTGCGCATCTCGGCGCGCGCCCCTTCGATCTCCACGCCGCTTTTCAGCCGCGCGACGCCGAAAACCCAGTTGTCCGTGCGATCCTCGTAATGCGATGGAGCAAAGCGCACCGGGGTCCACAACAGCGCGCTGCGATCGGGAAAATAAAAATCCTTGGCCATCACGCCGATCACGGTGAACGGCTCGTTATCCAGCAGAATCTTGCGGCCGAGCACCCCCTCTTCGCCGCCAAAAGCCTCCTGCCACAGCGCGTAGCTGAGCACCGCGGTTCCCGGCGCTCCCTCGCGATCGTCGTCGGCGGTAAAAGTGCGCCCGATCATCGAGTGGACTCCCAGCGTGGGCAGCATATTGTAAGTGAGCGCCGCCGCCGGAACCTGGCGCGGTTCGCCCTCGCCCACCAGGTTGAGCATCGCGCCGTGCCAGAAGGCCATGCTTTGAAAGCTGGTGCTCAGGAGTTTCCAGTCGCGGAAATTCGCCGGCGCGATGTCGAACTCCTCGCCGCCCGCGCCCGCGGTGAACGAATGGTCTTCATACAGATTCACCAGCTCTTCCTGGTGCGCAAACGGGAACGGCCGCAGGAGAACATGGTTCACCATCGTGAACGCAACCGTGGTCGCCCCGATTCCCAGCGCCGAAACCACGACCGCGGTCAGCGCGAATCCCCGCGCCCGGCCGAGCGTTCGCATGGCGTAGCGCAGGTCCTGGCGCAGAACATCGCCATGCACTATCGCCGCGTTGGTCAGTATTTCAACCAGCGTCGACACCCACAGAATCGGACGCACTATGGCCGGTGTCTCGCGCAGTCGCCGCGCGAAAATCGCGCACATCTCTTCGCCGTATTCCGCACGAAACGAAGCCGGATAGACGTACAGCAGCGCGCGATACAGCCGCATCACGCCCTCCCAGTCGCAAATCCCCTTTCGCGCGCCAGCCGTACCAGGTCCTTGAGCCGCCGCGCCTCGGCCCGCGCGACCATCTTCCCGAACGGCGTGATCCGGTAATAACGCCGCCGTTTGTCGTCCTCCTTTGGCTCCGGACGTTCACGCGTCTCCACGATCAGCCCCTGTTCGAGCATGCGCTGGATCGATCGGTACAGCGTTCCCGCGCTCAACTTGATCCCGCCGCCCGTTCGTTCGGCGACGTCCTGGATGATCGCGTAGCCGTGCCGGTCCTCCGCCGCCACGGCCATCAGGATATGGAACGCGGCGGGCGGAAGCGGGAGCAGCGAGACAGGATCCTTCATGCCCCGATTATACTCACCGTGGATATATTGTCAATGGGTATATTGGCGGCGCACCTATCAGATGAGGCGCGGCAGTAATGGAGCGCGTTGGCGCAATCTGACCGCCCGCTCTCACACGTCGCAAATTTCCATCGCCTGCTTCAAACTCGCGATCGCCTCGCGCCCCGGCGCCGGCGAATACTCATGCGCGATATACCCCGTAAACCCCAGGTTCGCAATCGTCTCGGCAACAAAGTGATAATCCAGTTCCTGCGTCCCGTCAATCTCGTGCCGCCCCGGATTTCCGCCCGTGTGAAAATGCCCGATCCACTGAATATTGTCCGTAATCGTCCGCGCGATATCGCCTTCCATGATCTGCATATGATAAATGTCGTACAATAGCTTCACCCGCGGCGAATTCACCCGCTTCATCACCCCCACGCCCCACGCCGTGTGATCGCACATGTAATCCTTGTGATTCACCTTGCTGTTAAGCAACTCCATGCAGATGTCGATGCCCTTGTCTTCGGCGTGCGCCTTCACGCGGTTCAGGAACGCGACGCAGTTGTCCGCTCCTAAATCGTCGTTCATCCCGCGCCGGTTTCCGGAAAAGGTGATGATGGCCGGAACCCCGTTCGCCGCCGATTCGTCGATCGCCGCGTGCATCCGCTCTTCGAGCCGCGCATGATTCTCCGTGCGATTGAGCGCGTTGGGAATCGTGCCGCCCGGCCCCGGAGGATACATGGTCGGAATCAGGCCGTATTTCTTGAGAATCGGCCAGCGCTCCGGGCCGATCAGGTCGTAGCCCTTCGAGCCCAGTCGCGCGGCCTGGCGGCAGGTGTCTTCAAAGTCCATCGATTTTGAGAACACGCCCTCGGTCACGCACTGCTTCAGGCGGCCCGTGCGAGGCGCTTCCCTCTGGGCGAAAAGCGGACCCGCGGCGACCGCGGTCACAAACTCTCTGCGGCGCATAATTGTTTATCGTACACAGGCTTGCACCCGCCCGGCGAGCGTTTCGCTTGAAATCCGCGCATACAATCGTCGCCGGGAGAACAATATGCCTTTTCCACCCACTCCGGAAGAGCGTGATCCGCGCTACTAC